>CANQDJ010000010.1 GCA_947592005.1 uncultured Anaeroplasma sp. | reverse complement strand
GAAATATTTATCCACTGTATAACTCTAGGTAAAAAGAAAAGACTGTTAACATTTTTAGTTTGTCAACAGTCTGAAATGGACTTTTTTGTCCATTTTTTTACTTATGAATGATGGAATTATTAATAGCGGAAATTAACGCATGGATAGAAGCACAAATGATATCATCATCAATTCCCGTTCCCCAATATTCTTTCTCTTTTAGTTTTATGGAAACATAAGCTGCCGCTTGAGCGGTAGAAGAAGAATCTAAAGAGTGTTCCGAATAATTTGTCAAAGTGTAATCCAAATGTAGAGTTTGTTTCAAAGCGTTGCTTATAGCGTCTAATCGACCACTACCTTCCGCAAGATGATCGATGCGATTTCCGTTATAGAAGATTGACAGCATAACTTTAAATATATCGCCTTCCCGAATAAAATGGTATTCATTCAATTCCAACGGTGTTTTCAGATTGACAAAATTTTCTATAAAAATACTTTGAACATCGCTTGGAGTCAATTCGGTATGTTCTTTATCGGAAACATCTTTTACAATATATCCAACCATTTCTCTCATTTTTTGAGGAATATCCAATCCGAAGTTGGTTTCCAAAATATAACAAATACCACCTTTTCCGGATTGAGAATTAATGCGTATAACATCTGCCGAATATTCTCGGTTTAAATCTTTCGGATCTATCGGTAAATAAGGAATATTCCATGTATTTAATTTATTCTTTTTATGATATTTCATTCCTTTGGATATAGCGTCTTGATGTGAACCGCTGAAGGCGGCAAATACGAATTTTCCGGAATATGGCTGTCTATCATATACTTTCATTTCTGTTACGCTTTCATATAATTTGATTATGGAAGGTATATCCGAAAAATCCAATTTTGGATCTACACCATGTGTATATATATTTAAGGCTAAAGTTATTATGTCCACATTTCCTGTCCGTTCGCCATTCCCGAATAAAGTACCTTCAATTCGCTCCGCTCCTGCCAAAAGTCCGAGTTCGGAATCGGCTATTCCGGTTCCTCTGTCGTTATGTGGGTGTAGAGAGAGAATAAGGGATTCTCTGTTTTTTAAATTTTTATTCATATATTCGATTTGTTGTGCGTAAATATGCGGTAAAGACATTTCTACGGTAGCCGGAAGATTGATAATCAATTTATTTTCTTTTGTCGGTTGAAATACATCGATGACCGCATTGCATACTTCCAAAGCGTATTCCATTTCCGTTCCGGTAAAACTTTCCGGAGAATATTCAAATAAGAATGTACCTTTTGTTTCTTTGGCCAAATCGACAAGCAATTTGGCACCATCAACGGCTATTTGTAATATTTCTTCTTTGGATTTTTGAAAAACTTGTTCTCGTTGAGCCAAAGAAGTAGAATTGTAAAGGTGAACTACCGCTTTTTTACAGCCTTCCAAAGCCTTAAATGTTTTTTTGATAATATGTGGTCTGGCTTGTGTTAAAACTTGTATAGTAACATCATCGGGAATTAACTCCATATCAATTAATGCCCTTAAAAATTCATATTCCGTTTCGGAAGCGGCAGGAAATCCAACTTCGATTTCTTTGAAACCGATTTGGACAAGCAATTTAAAAAACTCTATTTTTTGATCGAGTGACATAGGTTTAATCAAAGATTGATTTCCATCTCTTAAATCGACGCTACACCAAATAGGTGCATGCTCAATATACTCTTTTTTTGTCCAATCATTACATTCAACGGGAGGCATAAAATAGCCTCTAGAATATTTTTCATATCCTTTCATTTTCAACACCTCCATATTTAAAAAAGATTATACAAATTATATCAAAAAAAATAGATATAGTCAAATTTTATACGGATATTACGGCATTTTTAAATAATCGATATTGACTTTTTGTTTTAATAAAATTATGATAATACTATGAATTATCGAAAGAGAAGTGGTTATATGAAAACATTATTAAAACTATATGCTCTTTTTTTTAAGTTGGGAATTATCAATTTCGGTGGAGGATATGCTTTGTTACCATTGTTACAAAAGGAATTGGTTGAAAAAAGAGGTTGGGCAACGGAAGACGAAATTGCTGATTATTATGCGATTGGGCAATGTACTCCCGGAGCGATTGCGGTTAATGTTTCTACGTTTATCGGATATAAAATCAAAGGAGTCTTAGGAGGAATATTCGCTACTTTGGGTTTTATTTCTCCTGCTTTGTTTATCATTTTTATCATTGCTACTGTATTGAATCAATTTGCGGATATCCCGCAAGTTCAATCTGCTTTTAAAGCGATGCGGGTTTGTATATTTGTATTGGTGGTTTCCGCTATATTAAAACTTCAAAAGAAAAGTATAGTGGATAAAATTACATTCGGTATAGCGATTGTCGTTTTGTTTTTGGCTATTTTCACGCCAATTCCTTTATTTGTGTATGTGATTGTTGCCGGATTAATCGGTGTTGGAGTCGGTTGGTATAGGGATAAACATAAGAAAGTCGAACAATCCGATGATTCAGAGAAAAAGGAGGAAGAATAGTATGATACTCCTTCGATTATTTTTTGAGTTTTTTAAAGTCGGTATATTGGCTTTTGGCGGTGGACTTGCCACAATACCTTTTTTAAGAGAATTGAGTGAAACAACAGGCTGGTTTAGTATTGATGAACTGACGAATATGATTGCCATATCCGAATCTACTCCTGGAGCGATAGGAATCAATATGGCTACTTATGTGGGATATGTTGTGGGGTATTCGAATTTCGGGAATAATGCTTTTATGGGATTTATCGGTGGGGCAGTCGCTACTATCGGACTTGTTTCGCCTTCTATAATTGTGATTTTATTGATTTGTCAATTTTTAGAGAAATTTAAAAAAGCCAAAGTGGTGAACTGGGTATTTTACGGATTACGGGCGGCTTCTATCGGTTTGATTTGTTATGCAGCGTATTCTATTTTATCTTTGTCTATTTTAAATCCGAATCCGACTAAGGCTTTTGACGGAATAACGGCTTCAAATTTTTGGACGGACATTTGGGGAAGAATACCGGTATTTTTTGATGGATTATTTAATTATAAATGTCTTGCTTTAGGATTGTTTATGGGTATTTTAATATTCAAGTATAAAAAACACCCTATTTTATATATTGCTTTAGCGGCGGCAATAGGCATTTTATTTCAATTTTAAGGAGTTTGTATGAGTGTCTTAAAATGTAGTGATGTATCATTTTCTTTTGGAAATCGTATCATATTGGAAAATGCGTCTTTTGTTATGCAAAAAGGAGAACATATCGGACTGATTGGATTGAATGGAGAAGGAAAGTCCACTTTTATTAAAATGATTACAGGTGATTTAACACCCGATCAAGGAAAAATCGAATGGTGTAAAAGAATTACTACCGGATATTTGAATCAATATACTACATTAACCAAAGGCAAGACTATTCGGGAAGTATTGAGAGAAGCGTTTCAATATATGTATGATTCGGAAAAAGAAATGAATATATTATATGAAAAAATGGCAGAATGCAGTGAAGAAGAAATGACGCAATATTTAGAAGAAGCGGGAGAAATTCAATCGGAATTGGAAAGTTCCGGTTTTTATGCGTTAGATTCTAAAATTGAAGAAGTTGCCAACGGTTTGGGTTTGGGAAGTATAGGTTTGGACCACGATGTTAGTAATTTAAGTGGCGGACAGCGTTCGAAAGTATTATTGACAAAATTGTTATTGGCGAACCCTATGATTTTGATTTTAGATGAACCTACCAATTTTTTAGATGAAGAACAAATCATATGGCTTCAGAATTTTTTGCAAAATTACGATAATGCCTTTTTATTGGTTTCTCATGATATTTCTTTTTTGAATAGAGTTGTAAATGTAATTTATCATTTGGAAGATGGAGTTTTAACTCGCTATACGGGAAATTATGATTCGTATATGCAGATGTATGAATTAAAAAAACGTCAACAAAATATGGCTTATGAAAAACAACAAAAAGAAATTGCTCATTTAAAAGAATTTATCGCTAAAAATAAAGCGAGAGTTGCCACAACCGACTTAGCCAAATCCAAACAACGTATATTGGATAAAATGGAAATCATCGATAAAGTTAAAGAACAAATTCGTCCTACTTTTCGTTTTAAAGAAGCCAATGCTTCTGGTAAATTTGTTTTTACTGCTTTAGATTTGGTAATAGGGTATCAAGAACCTTTATCTAAAAAATTAAATTTTACGATAGAGCGTGGTCAAAAAATAGCCATTAAGGGTGCCAATGGTATTGGAAAATCTACTCTTTTAAAAACGATGTTGGGAATTATTCCTCCTGTATCGGGAGAATGTAAGTTGGATTATAATATAAAATACGGCTATTTCGCACAAGAGGAAGAATATTCCAAAAAGACGGCATTGGAAGAAGTTTGGGATATGTATCCTATGATGACAAATGCCGAAGTTCGAGCAGCATTGGCATCTTGCGGATTGACGAAAGAGAAGATAGAGTCTTTAATGGTTGTCTTATCCGGTGGAGAAGCGGCTAAGGTACGATTGTGTAAAATTATGTTGATGGAATGTAATACTTTGGTGTTGGACGAACCTACGAATCATCTAGATGTTTTAGCGAAAGAATCGTTAAAATCCGCTTTACAAGCATTTAAAGGAACGATTGTTTTGGTATGTCATGAAAAAGAATTTTATGAAGATATTGTTACTGATGTTTTTAATGCGGAAGAGTGGACAACTAAAATATTATAAATAAATTTCTTAAAATATATGGTTTTACTCTTTTTTTTATGGTACACCGTTTGAGAATTTACTTTTTTAATGAACCATATTGAAAAAATCGTTAATTTTATTCATTTTTCTTGACATAGGGCATTGAAAAGCGTTATAATTCCTATATCATATGATTTGCCCGAATGGCGGAACTGGCAGACGCGCTAGACTTAGAATCTAGTTCCCGAGGAGTGCAGGTTCGATTCCTGTTTCGGGCACCATTAAAATGATAAACGGCTTTGTTAAGCCGTTTTAATTTTTTTAATGAAAATAAATTTATATTGTGTTTTGAAAATGTTTTTTTTCTTAAAAATCGTGTATAATAAAATATATATGGAGGTGCGATATGGAACAACAAAAAGTAACAACGACCGACGGATTGGAAATATCTTATTTATATGAACACAAACAAGATTGTGTTGCGTGCGTTCAAATTGTTCATGGTATGGTGGAACATAAGGAAAGATATATTCCTTTGATTCATTCTCTACATCAAGCAGGATTCAGTGTCATTATATCCGATAATCGTGGACATGGAGAGAGTGTAAATGAGGAATATCCTTTAGGACATATCGGAACACCCGAACAAATGGTAGAAGATCAACATTTAATTACGCAAGTTCTCCAATCTAAAAATATCGGGAAGCCAATATATATGATTGGACATTCTATGGGATCATTGATTGTTAGAAATTATTTGATGTTATATGATAATGAAATAGAACGTCTTATTTTATGCGGAACGGTTGCCTGTAATTCTTTGGCTTGGCTTGCGGTTTTATTGGCAAAGTTGAATTGTAAAATATTCGGGAAGAAAAAAAGAAGTAAATTATTATTTGCTTTTTCTAATGGTATGTCATTTAAAGAAGATATATCTTGGTTAAGTTATAATGAAGAGAATATAAAGAATTATTTATCTGATCCTCTATGTTGTTTTAAGTTTGATAATTACGGATATTTGAATCTTTTTACTATGGTTAAAAATTTAAAAAAACCTAAAAAATATGGTGTTCAAAATCCTAAATTGAAAATATGGAGTATTTCCGGTAAGGACGATCGTACGACAGCGGGAACAAAAGGGTTAAAGAAAACGATGAATGCGTTACGTAAAATCGGTTATAGTGATATAAATGTGATAGAATATGAGAATATGAAACATGAAATATTGAATGAAAAGAATTCTTCCATTGTAGTAGAAGATATTTTGAAAATTTTTGGGTGAAAATTATGAATTATTGTATGGAATGCGGAACGAAATTAGTAAAACAACCATTAAAACATGAAGGCTTGATTCCTTATTGTCCGCAATGTAAAATGTATCGTTTTCCTATTTTTTATTCGGCAGTAAGTATGGTTATTTTAAATAAGGAACAAACTAAAACTTTATTGATTAAGCAATATGGATCGGAACGGAATATATTGGTAGCAGGATATATCAATCATAAAGAATCGGCAGAAGAGGCAGTAAGAAGAGAAATGAAAGAAGAGATTGGAATTGAACCGATTTCCATTGAATTTCAAAAAAGTGCGTATTGGCCGAAAAGTAATGCGTTGATTTTTAATTTTAAGGTAATTGTCGATACGATGGAACTTCAACCGAATTACGAGATAGATTCTTACGGGTGGTATGGTATAGAAGAAGCATTGGCTTGTATTGCCAAAGGCGGACTTGCCGAAGATTTTTATAAATTGTATTATGCGAATCGAATGAAAAAGGACTGTTAGAAATTTTATTTCTTACAGCCCTTTTTATGTGTGACGGGCATGCTAT
Organism: uncultured Anaeroplasma sp.; assembly: GCA_947592005.1. Taxonomy (GTDB): domain Bacteria; phylum Bacillota_I; class Bacilli_A; order Acholeplasmatales; family Anaeroplasmataceae; genus Anaeroplasma. Next base: position 29,791 of record CANQDJ010000010.1, on the reverse strand, counting down.
TAATCCAGTTGGTGAAAGTCCAACCACGGGTATTTACCGCCAAGTGTAGTGAACCACAAACCGAAAGTAGCGATACTGGGGTGGAGGAAGTGGCTAACAAATTCTTCGAGCCTACGAACAGAAACTTGATATAAGGCTAAATGGTAGATAAGAATGCATAACAATTCGAAGTCTAAAAGGTAAACGTAAACCAAGAGAGTAAATCAAGAGGTTGTGAAGAAATTAAAAGGGATTAATAACTTACCCCGTGAGACCTTACCACCTAAGTCAACAGTACGAACGGACGAAAGTTTAAATGGTAAGGAGTCAGCTTTGACCATAGTAGATACAGCACCTAGTATTGAAGGGTCAAACATAATTATAGTGCAACTCACTATAAGCAATATCTAGGCAACTCGAAAGGCGAGGAAATCTAGCATCTAGGAACGTATACTAGAATGATGAATTACCCAATAGAGTAATCCTAGACAAATTTACGAATAGAAAGGAGGCGCAACAAATGAGATTAATAGACGAGATACTCGAATATACAAATATAATAGAGGCAACAAAGCGAGTAAAGAGTAATAAGGGTGCACCTGGCATTGACCAAATGACAGTTGATGAAATAGAAAGCTATATATATAAGAATTACGAAAGAATCAAGGAACAAATATTGAATAAGACTTATAAGCCTCAACCAGTAAGAAGAGTTTACATACCTAAACCAAATGGCAAACAAAGGCCACTAGGCATACCAACAGTCATAGATAGAGTAATACAACAAGCAATAGCACAAGTAATAAGTGGAATCTACGAACCATACTTTAGTGAAAGTAGCTATGGATTTAGACCCAATAGAGATTGTCATAAAGCAATGGCAAAAGCATTAGAGTATATAAATAATGGATATAAATGGATAATAGACTTTGATATAGAGAAATATTTTGATACCGTGAATCATGATAAATTAATCTCAATACTTAGGGAACACGTCAATGACTCAACAACATTACACTTAATAAGGGCATACTTAAAAGCGGGAATAATGGAAAAAGGGTTAGTAAGTCCAAGTGAAGAGGGAGTGCCACAAGGAGGACCACTTTCACCGGTATTATCTAACATATATCTAGATAAACTCGATAAAGAATTAGAAACCCGAGGGCTTAAATTCGTAAGGTACGCCGATGACTTTAACATATTTGTTAAGACTAAGAATAGTGCGAAAAGAGTCAAAGAGAGTGTTAAGAGTTGGTTAACAAGGAAATTGTTTCTTAAAGCAAATGAGGAAAAGACCAAGATAGTTAAACCAAGTAAAGGCGAATTCTTAGGGTTCACATACTGGAATTGTAAAGGTACTTGAAGATTAGCTCCTCTAGCTAATAGGAAACAAAGGTTAAAAGAAAAAATCAAGCAAGCAACGATAAGAAAGAAAGCAGTAGCTTCAAAACTAGGAGAAATCTTTCTTAAAGTAAATCAAATAGTAAAAGGATGGATAAATTATTACCGAATAAGTGATATGAGAACATTCTTAAGAGAATTTAGTGGGTGGTTAAGACACAAAATAAGGGTGATTATAATCAAAGAATGGAAGAAACCACAAACGATATATAAGAACCTAAAGAAACTTAAACAAATAACTAAATCAAACTATAGTGATAAAGAATTACTAGGTATATCGAATGCAAGGCAAGGATTATATAGAATGTGTAACTATCCAATAATAAACTTTCTATTAAGTCCTAAAATATTATCAACAAAGAATAACAAAAAGAATCGACCAGGACTGGTCGACCCTTATAGTTATTACCTAAGTAAATGTAAATTATAATTATGGAGCGCCGTATACGAGAACCGTACGTACGGTGCAGTGGGAGGGGCGATAATTGAAAATTATCCCTCTACCCTATTACAATGGTAAAATTTAAATAAGTTTATCTCCGTCCCGCAAAAGAGTAAGCAATGATATAGCGTTTTTTATACTCCGTTTACTTGTTATTTTTATCGTAAAAGGACATTCTTCGTATGTTTTTTTATCGCTATAATCAATATGCGGAATTATTTCATACAAATTCGGTTGAATTGCCAAATGAATTTTTAAACTGTTTTTGGTTAAAGTAATTAATCCCAAAAGTTTTTTATTGTAACGAAGGGTTACATTTTTTTTGCAAATCCGTAATTTTATTTTTAATTCGGAAATAGCCTCTTCTATATTTTTAAATTTTTGTTTTGTTTCCTCTTTGGCTATTGCCAATTTTTCTTCGAAAGATAAAGATATTCTTTTTCTTTTTTTATTCAATAACGTATAAGCAACCGCACAAGGTGTTTCCTTGGTTTTATCACATTTTATACAAAAATCATACGTTCCGCATAAATCTTTTTTTTCTTTTTCACTTTCTAACCATTTTTTAATATCTAAATCATTTTGTAATTGTTGCATAAATTTTCCCCCTTATTTGTTTCCATTATACTCATTTTTTGTCGAAAAGAAAAGCCCTAATTCGAATTAGGACTCTTCTTTTTATATTCCTTGAGCAAGCATTGCGTTACATACTTTTTCAAAGCCGGCAATATTTGCACCGGTCAATAAATCAAATGCGTTTCCCGTTTCCAATGCTTTTGCGTAAGAATTTTTAAATATATTGATCATAATATCTTTCAATTTGGCATCGACTTCTTCGAAAGTCCAACTTAAACGATTGGAATTTTGTGTCATTTCCAAACCGGAAGTAGCGACACCACCGGCATTGGCGGCTTTGGCAGGACCGAAAACGATTTTGTTTTGAATGAAATATTTAGCCGCTTCTAAAGTAGAAGGCATATTAGCCCCTTCGCATACGGCAATTACACCGTTTTTAACAAGTGTTTTGGCGTCTTCCAAATCCAATTCATTTTGAGTGGCACAAGGTAAGGCGATATCGCAAGGAATAGACCAAATTCCTTTTGAACCTTCGTGGTATTCGGCATTTTTTACTCGTTTTGCATATTCGCAAATACGACCTCGTTCCACTTCCTTAATTTGTTTTACTACATCTAATTGAATGCCGTTTTTATCATAAACATATCCATTGGAATCGGATAATGCGACGACTTTAGCACCCAACTGTGTGGCCTTTTCTGTTGCGTAAATAGCGACGTTTCCACTCCCTGAAATAACGACGGTCTTTCCTTTAAAATCGGTTTTCTTTAATGTATTCAAGGCTTCATTGGCAAAATAACATAAACCGTATCCGGTCGCTTCCGTTCTGGCAAGAGAACCGCCGAATGTCAAGCCTTTACCGGTTAAAACTCCACTGAATTCATTGCGTATTCTTTTATATTGTCCAAATAAATAACCGATTTCTCTTCCTCCTACACCTATATCTCCGGCAGGAACGTCTGTATCTGGTCCGATATGGCGATATAATTCTGTCATAAAAGATTGACAAAACCGCATAATTTCAGTATCGCTTTTTCCTTTCGGATCGAAATCAGAGCCTCCTTTTCCACCACCCATCGGTAAAGAAGTTAATGAATTTTTAAGGACCTGTTCTAATCCTAAAAATTTAATAATAGAAGCATTTACACTCGGGTGGAATCTTAATCCTCCTTTGTATGGACCAATCGCACTATTGTATTGTACACGGTATCCTCGATTGATTTGATAATTGCCTTTATCATCTGTCCAAACGACTTTAAATTGAACGAACCGTTCCGGCTCTAAGAAACGTTCTAAAATCTTTTTCTTTTCCAATTCGGGATTTTTTTCTACATAGATTTCCAATGATTCTAAGATTTCTTGGGCTGCTTGTAGAAATTCCGCTTCATTTTTGTTTTTGGCTACAAGTTCTGCATACACCTTTTCTGCATATTTTGTTTTAAACATAATATTTTTATCTCCTTTATTCAAATACGCTATACATTTTATCACAATTATTCTATGAAAAGAAGATAGTTTTGAAAAAAATTTTAATAATTATTAAAAAAATAAAATTTTATTACTTAGAATCTTTCTTTTACGATAGATTATATATGAATAGGAAAAAAAGTATAATTTTATCTAAATTGGAAGAATAAGAAATTGGCAAAGTTTATTTACAATATTTTGTAAATTTGATATAATGTTTATGGTGGTGAAATCGTATATGCAAGATGTAAAAATAAACAATTTGGAGTTGTTTTACGATTGTTTGGATGAATCCAATAATTTGTTATACGAAGTGTTTCACAAACCTTATTTTGAATTAATGGAAATGACGGTAAAAAATATTTTGGCGGGAGAAATATTAACGGATTTAGATTCGGAATATCATACTCGTCTTCAAAAAATATATGATAAAATAGCCGATGTGGATTTTACGGTAGAAGATGTGCGTAAGGCGATGCAGTCCATCGTTTTGCGGGGATTTAAAGAAATGCGGATTCCCAATGGAAACACCACACCGGATACGTTGGGAATATTTATTGCTTATTTGATTACGAAAGTATGTCCCGAAAAAGATATAAATATATTGGATCCGTTATGTGGAACGGGAAATTTGATTTTGACGATTTCGAATCATTTAGATAAAAATTGTAATTTATTCGCTTGCGATCATGATTTATGGATGACAAAACTTACAACAATGACCGCCGATTTATTATCTACTCCGATTGAGGTTTATCTGCAAGATACACTGAATTTGAATATGACGAATATGAATGCGATTGTATTTGATATGCCTCATAGTGTTTATCAATCTGAGAAAAAGGAATATTTTCCTTATCTGGCAATCTTACATTATGTTCCTATGTTGAAAGAAGATGGGTGCATGATTGGGATTGTGGAACATGATTTTTTCGATTATGATAAAAATAAGGAGTTTAAAGAAAAATTATTGAAAGAAGTTTCGATTATCGGATTAATTGAACTTCCAGATTCGATGTTTTTATCTACCAAGCCGAAAATCATTATCGTTATGCAAAAACGAATAATGGATCGGAATAAATGTTTTATGGTCAAACTACCAAGTTTTACAGATGTAAAGGACTTTAATGGTTCTTTAATGGATATAGAAGCGTGGTTTGAGAATAATAATTATAATAATAGAAGTGAGGAAAATTAAAATGGCAAAAATTATGGCAGTAAATGCTGGCAGTTCGTCTATTAAGTTTCAATTATTGGAAATGCCAGAAGAAACAGTAATTGCGTCCGGAGTTATGGAAAGAATCGGATTGGCAGAAGGGATTTTTACAATCAAATATGCAGGTAAAAAAGAAGAAACACACCCTGTATTACCTACTCATGCCGAAGGTGTTCAACTTTTATTGGATACTTTGATTCAAAAAGGAATTGTAAAAAGTTTAGATGAAATCTCCGGTGTCGGTCATCGTGTTGTTCAGGGAGGAGAATTCTTTAAGGATTCGGCTTTGGTAACGGAAGAAGTGATTCAAAAGATTCAAGAATTGGCGGATTTGGCTCCGTTGCATAATCCGGCTCATATTATCGGAATTCGAGCATTTCAAAAAGCGTTACCGAAAGTTCCGCAAGTTGTTGTGTTCGATACAGTATTCCATCAAACTATGCCGGAAGAAGCATATATGTATGCTACACCATATGAATGGTATGAAAAATATGGTATTCGGAAATATGGGGCTCATGGTACTTCCCATCAATATGTTTCTCAAAGAGCGGCCGAATTGATTGGCAAGCCTTTAAAAGATACGAAAACCATCGTATGTCATTTGGGAAATGGTGCGTCTATTTGTGCAGTAGATGGCGGTAAAAGTGTAGATACTTCAATGGGTTTGACTCCGTTGGAAGGTATTCCTATGGGAACAAGATCTGGTATTTTGGATCCTACGGTTGTGTCTTATATTTGTGAAAAAGAAGGAAAGACGGCAGCCGAAGTTGTTAATATTTTGAATAAAAAATCCGGTTATTTGGGAATGTCCGGCCGTTCTAATGACGCTCGTGATGTTACGGCAGGTATGGAAGCCGGAGATCATAGATGTAAACTTACATTTGATGTTCAAGCAAAACGAATCGTAGATTATATTGCGGCATATTATGTATATATGGGTGGCTGTGATGTAATTGCCTTTACCGCTGGTATGGGCGAAAATTTGATTCATTTACGGAAAAATATATTGAATCGTCTTGCGGTATTGGGTGTTAAATTGGACGAAAACGCCAATAATATTCGTGCCGTAGAACAAGAAATCACTACTAAAGATTCTAAGATTCGTGCGTTTATCATTCCTACAAATGAAGAGGTAATGATTGCGAGAGACACGGTAAGAGTTGCCAAAATATAGTAATTTTCATAGAGAACTTTTCCGAGAAGGAGAAGTTCTTTTTTTATAAAAATCTTCAAATGTCGAGCATATTTGACATTGATAAAAAGTATGGTATAATATAAAATGTGTTTTGTTTTGAATAAACAAGGGGAGTGTTATTTTTGAAAAAGAAAATAATATTGATTGTTTTGGCAATTCTAATCGCTGTAGGGGGCGGTATAGGTGCATATTTTATTAAAGAAGCACATCGTGGACCTGCCCAAATCGAAGAAACCGAAGCGAAATATAAAACGACGGTAAAAGAAGCACCGACCGATGGCAGTAATCCAGAACAGTATTCTGTTTTGGATAATTTGGCTTTTGCGATGTGGACGATTGAAAATGCGAAAGAATTTAAGACTACCACCACCGGAAAATCCGAAGCATCGGTAGCGACGATTCAAATATATTATACGAGATTGGTAAAAGATCATAAGGCATTGGTGTCTACTGTTTCTTCTGGTATGATTTCCAGCGGAAAACAAAAATATTTCTTGGATAATAAAGTTTTACTTCGAGATGCGGATCATATCGACGGATTTAATACGACTTGGAAAACTGCTCAACCGGAATGTATTTCTAATTCCGCTTATATCAAACGATATGGTTGGTTGCCGTTTCAGTGTACGGGATACATTATTTGTGAAGAAACAATACTGGAGGCATCGGAATTGATTGTCAATGAGGACGGAACATATACGATTCGCCTTTCTTTGAATCCGAATGATGATTATGCCCCGTTTTGGTATCGTAGAGAAGTATTGACCAATGCCAATTCTTCTATGGTTCCTAAGTTTAATTCCATAAAAATAGATTATAAAATGGATTCGACCTGGCATATTTTGGAAGCGAAAATAAAAGAAGAATATAAAGTAAAGGCAATGGGTATAGAAGCAGTTTCTAAAACGGATTGTACGGAAGTATTTGATTATTCTCCGGTAGAATTTGAAAATGGCGATACCGATTTCTTTAAACAATATGAAATATTAGAACCGGCAGATGGCAGTGAAGATACTCCGAAAGAAGACGATGTTTTGACGATGATTACGTCTTCTTTACAGAATGCCGATGGAACGGATAAGAATTTAAAATTGACTCTTACATGGAATGATACGACACGAATTGGATTGGTTCGTTTGAATATATCCGATTTAAAAAATGTCAAAGTAGCGGTTCAATTAGAAGATTTGTATGTTTCTTATCAAGATAATATTTATCTTTCACTCGGAGGCTTAAAGATAAAAGCCACTCCGGACGATATCCAAAAGATACTGGCATCTTTTAAGGGTGATACTTCTTCCACCGAGGGGTTGGATACCAGTGCGATCATTTCGGATTTGAATAGTGCCGAAGTTACGAAGAATGCCGATGGAACGGATATAGAAGTTTATGCTGACTTACATATTTTCGATATTTCTTTACCATTGTATTTTCATTTTTCCAAAGGTGAAACATATCAATTAATTACGGCTCATACCGATTTGGAGTTGGAAGGAAACAAAATAGGAGTTATTCTTGAACAGACGACAGAACAGGTAGAAGAAATCGACACGACGGAATTTATCGAGGTTTCCGATTTATCGTTTATTGTCGATGAGGTTGTTGAATTGCTTGATCAGAAACAAGCAACATTGGATTTCACTGCGACCTATAAAGATTTAACGATTTCCGTTAATGGTAAAACTGATTTCCGTCAAAATTTATTATTGGATTGTTTGGTTCGTGTTCAATATTCTTCTTTAGATGAAACAATTCGTATTTTATATGGTAATGATATTATATATTTTGAATATGGTTCTATTCATTTAAAATTGAATAAAGACGATGCCGAAAAAATAATAGAAAAATATACGGATATTTCTTTATCTATTCCCGATATAGATATCAACAACATTATAAATACGATTCTATCGATAGATTATGATGCCTTATTGAAAGATGTTGTGTCTTCGGATACCGATATTTCATTGACATTGGGGCTTTCTTCATTTATGGAGCGTATGAAAGATTTACAACTTCAAATAAAGAAAGAAGAAGGTTTGAATGTAGCGGTTATATATGATAATTTGATGGCCGATATTCAATGTAAAGCAGGTATAGATACTCCGATTGAAATAATCGATGAAGGATATGAAAATTTAGGATACTTGGATTATATAATCGAAGATGTTTTGGCGTTGTATCACTCTAAAAAGATGACGCTTGTCGTAAATGGCGAAAAAGAAGATTTATCTTTGAGTGGTCAAATCAAAGTAGATTTTACAGATAAAATGAAATTAAGTGCTACTATTGAATTGGGATATAAAGATATAACGCTTCCGTTGGAATTATCTTATTTTAATACATATAAGATACAAGATGTGGAATATTCTAATGTTATCTTTGTGCATTTTGAATCATTGTATGGATATTTGACGATGGAAGATATAGAAAAATATCTTCCGCAAAAGGAAGATTCCGAATGGAATTTAGATACGATTTTAAATATGATTTTCTCTTTGGATTTCGAACAGATAATACAATCTTTGAAATTGGAAGAAGATCATACGATTTTGGATTTGAATTTGAGTACGTATGCGGATTCTTTGAAAAAATGGATTGATACAACCAAACCATTCCGTATTGAAATCACAAATAGAGAAAACGGATTGGCAGTGTCTTTAAAGGAATTGTTTGATTTGAATATGGAAATTCTCGCTTCTTACGACGGAACAATCGAAGTGGAAACGGAAAAGTATATTCATTTGAGTGAATTTGCTGACGATATTGCTTGGGTAGCGGAAGGTATCGGTAAAAATTCATATCGTATTTCTTTGGACGGAATGATTTCTTTGGGAAAAGAAGATATGGTTTTATCTTTGAACGATTCAAAAATAGATTTGATTTTGGCAGATGGAATATATCATGTACAGGGCTATATTTGTGCGACGGTTTCCAATATGGTTTTGGAAGTATATATTCAACTGGTTGAAAAGGATTTATATGTTTCAATCGGCGGATTGACAATACGATTGAATGTAGCGGAATTGGAGTCTTTTATTCAACAGATTTGTAAGAAGTTTGAATGGGATATGCCTAATATCACTTTATCTTCCGATGGCTTGGAAAATATACTTCAAAGAATGGAATTCACGAATGAAAATTCGATTGGTTTTGATATGAGTGGACTTTTAAAAAATTTATCAAAATTAACTATTCTTTTCGCTCAAATTGAAGAAAGAATGGAAATTCAGGTTTCCGATAGTCAATCCATCGATTTAAAACTATCTATTTCTAAAACGCAAGAAACGGAATATAAAGAAGCCCCGATGAAATATATAACCCAAAATGATATTTTGACATTGTGTGGATACATCAAGGAAATATTGGATTCGGTTCAGAAAAAGGAATTCTCTATAGAGATTGGAAAGGAACAGAATCCTCTGCAAATCATTCAGAATAAAGAATTAAAATATAAGATTTATGGAATGATTCAGTTGGATTATACGGATAAAGAAAATATTTCTTTAGGGTTAGTTTTAAATGTGTTGGAATATAAAGGAAAGAATTTGGTTTCTAATCATAATTTGAATTTGATTATCCGAGATCATATGGTATATGGAATATACGGAAATAGTACGGATTTGAATAATGTATTAAAAGTAAAGACGGGTTTGGATAATATATTGGGCATATTGGCTACGTTAGAAAAAGTAAGTGGCTTGAATTTGGAAGAATATATTCCTTTGGAAAAGTATTTGAATCCGGAATTGAATTATGTGGACTTTACGTCATTACGCCAGTTGATTCAATCTTTCATAGAAGATAAAAATCCGATAGAAAGTCAAGAAGAACTTCATATTTCTGATTTAATTCATTCTGTAACAGTGCTGAATCAAGAATATATCATTCAATTAGATATGCATCATTTTATTTCCGCTGTTCCGGAAAATGAGATGGTAACGATACGGCTTGGTAAGACGGATTCGGAATTGTCTTTGACATTGGATAAATTATATACGGCTTATGAAAGTATGGATAAGTATAATGCCATAGAAAACTTGTCGGTTTCACTTGGAGCGGTATCGGGTGTAGAAGCACCGAGTGATTTGGAAGGATATTATGATATCAACGAACTTGGCGATTTGGTAGATGGTATTGTTACAACTGCGACTTTCCGAGATTTCCACATTGCTGGAACGATTCAATTAGAGGCGATTTCTATTTTAAAAGTAGATATTCCAATCGATTTGTATGTAGAAGTGGATTCTTCGGGAAAACCTATTGTGTTTGCCCATATGGATATGCAAAACATCGGTAGTTTATATACTCTTATTGTTTCAAAGAAAGATATTTATATTTTATATCAAGATGGATATGTTTATATCAATCGTGTCGACAGCAAATCGAAAAATTCGAAACGAATTTGTATTACCTTAGATACGTTTTTATCTGATATTATGTATTATTTGTTGGATTTTTCTATGGGATTGCCGGATAGTATATTGAAATTGATCAATACCGGAGAGAAGAAAGATACTTCAATCGACGCAAGTAAAGTTATTACGGCGTATTCTTATTCTGAAGATTTATCGCTTTCTTCTAAGGATTTTACTTTCGGATTGAATATGAAAGAATTAACCGGAAATGCCGATTTGGGAGAATTGAAGGCGAAAGTACGACTAACTCCTGTGGCAGTAAAAGAAGAAAATGATTTGATATATGATGCGTACGCATTGACTTCGGTTTTAGATTTTAGTTTTAAGATGGTAAATGTCATCACATTATCTTGTAAAGAATTGAAATTATCTAATTTGGAACAAAGAAATATGCATACTTATTTTACAGATATTATGATAAATAATATGGATTTTTCGGAATATGTGGCTTCTTATAAGAAGGATAATTTCACTATTCAAGGTATGGATATGCCTATGGATACTATCTATGATGCTTCCGGTACAGCAACCGGCAAGTGTGAACATACGGTATTCTTCCATATGGGAGAAGGAACGGACTTGGATAAGAATAATTTTGAAACGATTTCGATTCGTTTAGAAGCGGGTTCGACTTTCTCTATTCCGGCTCCGTCTAGTGAATATCGGTTATATAATGGTCGGCAATATCATTTTGTCGGGTGGTTTAAAGATAGTGAAGGCATTACGGAATTTAAAGAAGAAGATGCCGTAATTCAAAATAAGAATACACACGTGTATGCTAAGTGGGAAGAAATGTATCAATTTACCATCATTGATAGTCAAGGTATGGGTTTGAAAGAAGTGTTGTTGGTTGGAGAAAATACATCGACTTATACCATAGAACAAAATCAAACCGAATTCTTGGGATTTTATAATGCGTTGACCGATGAATGTATTACTACGGATTTCACTTTGCCTTCTATGGTTATGAAGAATCAAGATTTAACGGTTTATACAAAATGGAAAAACATGGCCTATTTGGTAGTAGAAGATCAAAAATTCAGTTTGGCGGACGAAGAGAATACCGATACTATTTTAGGTTTAACGCATGAAAAATATCAAATTCTTGTCGATGGAAGATATTATACTTATCCAGTGGAATATATTACCTCTAAATTCTTATATTCTGAATATAGAGATATAATGGAAGTAATAGAAGAAGGAGATTGTACGATTCGCTATATTTATCTTGAACCGTATATCGCTTATAGAGAAGGATATCGAACGATTACTTTGGATTATGATTCTTATGTTTTCTATAATGAGAAAAATAATCCGTTATATATAGAGATAGCGATGAAAGATTCTGATGTTTTACAGGTAAAAGAATTGCCGTTTGGTGTAAATGGAGAGTATGAAATTAATGCGTGGATTGAACAAGATAAGACATATTCTCCTTTAGCGGAAGGAAGTATTGCTTCCAATACGATTTCGGCTTTGATTACTTTGCGGAAAGAGTTGTTTACTATCCAAGATACAACGATAACGGGTATATCCTCCGAATGGAAAGGAAACATTTTGATTCTTCCGAAATATACTGTCGAAGGGAAAGAAATTACGGTTATTGGAGCGAATGCGTTTGCGGAAAACACGCAGATTCAGACGGTAATTATCAATGAAGGTGTTTTGGAAATTCAAACGAACGCGTTTAAGAATTGTAAGTCGTTGAATCAAGGAGTATATATTCCTTATACAGTTACAAAAATAGAAAAAGATGCATTCTATTTTGATGATGGCAATATGCTTACAAGTGAGAAAGAATATGCGGAAAAAATGAAGATTTATTTTGTAACAGACACACATTCTTTGGGCTTCGACTATTCTCAATCTTTATACGGATATAAAACAGGATTATTTAAAGCAGAATATCATTATTATGTTCAAGATAGTGCGTTGAAAGATTGTATTCAAGAATTAAATTCTACAATCTTTGATGTTATTAAAAATATCATTTAACGATAAAAAAAATATGTGAATTTAAAAAACACATATTTTTTTGTTTATGGGAATATGCTATAATTTTTATATAGATATGAGGGGAATATATGGATTATACAGAAATGCTGGAATTTGTAGAAAAATATTTATTGTCTAAAGATGCTTTGATCGATAGAAGATTTCCTTTTCGTAATCGTTTCGAACATAGTAAAAGGGTATATCAATGGTGTTTAAGGCTACTTCCGGATTGTCCGAATTGTGATAAAAATGTTGTGTTGACGGCGGCAATTTTTCATGATATTGGCTATGGTGTATCTAAAATAAATCATGCGGAGGAAAGTGCCGAAATCTTTAGAGATTATGCGGAAAGTCATCATTTTGATGATACATTTATAGATAAAACGGCTCAGATTATCTCTCTTCATTCCTATAAAGAACGATTAAAAGAGTGTTTACAGGAAGAATTGATTCTTTTGATGGAAGCTGATTTGTTAGATGAAGAAGGGGCTTTGGGTATTGTTTGGGATTTATTGGCGGAAGGAGAAAATCGTCCGCAAAGTTATCATAGGGCTTTGGAAGTGATTGAACAACACAGCGCCCATATTTTAAGTCAAGATTATATGGTTACTCCGCTTGCGAAAAAGTTTTGGGAAGAAAAACAAGATGTGGTAAAACGATATATAAAAGAAATGAAAAAAGATTTATTTATAGAGGAGGAATAAAAATGGATTTAAAGAAATATCAAAAGTCATATTTCGATGTGATTGAACAAAGGTATTCTTGTCGTAGTTTTACGGCAGATAAGATTACTACGGAAGAATTGGAAGCCCTTTTGAAGGCGGCTTCGTTGGCTCCGACGGCAGTCAATGCTCAACCGCAAAAGATTTATGTTGTGGAAAATCCGACATTATTGGAAAAAATGAAAGAAGCCACTAAATATTTGTTTGATGCGAAAACGGTTATTGTGGTATGTCATAATCCGAAAGAAAGTTGGCATAGAAAATATGATAATAAAGATCATGGTGAGATTGATTCGACGATTGTCGCTACGCATATTTTATTAGCGGCTACCGCTATGAATTTAGGCAGTTGTTATGTATGTTCTTTTAAGGAAGATATTTTAAAATTTATATTGGATATTCCTCAAGAATATGTTGTAAATTGTATTATACCAATCGGTTATCCGAAAAATATCGGAGTACATGGTCCGAGAAAAGAATTCGATGAAACAATTATTATGAAATAAAGAAAAGCAGGGATAAGATGGTCATTCAAATCATCGGGGCAGGTCTTGCGGGTTGTGAGGCGTGTTATTATTTATCAAAAAAAGGATATTCGATTCGGTTATATGAAATGCGTCCCAAAAAAATGACTCCGGCTCATAAAACCGATCAATTTGCCGAATTGGTTTGTTCAAATAGTTTAAAAAGCGATTCTTTGGAGAATGCTTGTGGAATATTGAAACAAGAAATGGAATTGATGGGTTCTTTGATAATGGCTTCCGCTAAAAAAAATAGGGTGGAAGCCGGTGGGGCTTTGGCGGTAGATCGGGAAGGATTTTCCCAATATATAACCGAAGTCATTACTCATTTACCTAATGTGGAAATTATAAAGGAAGAAGTAACGGAATTGAATCCCAATATTCCTACTATTATAGCGACAGGGCCGCTGACAACCGGAAAACTTTGTCAGGCAATCAAAGACCTTTTCGGAGAAGAAGATTTTTATTTTTTCGATGCTCAGGCACCGATTATTTATGCAGATTCTATTCAGTATGATAAAGTGTATTTAAAGAGTCGATATGATAAGGGAATAGCGTCTTATTATAATTGTCCGATGGACAAGGAAGAATTTGATCGGTTTTATACAGCGTTGATTTCGGCAGAAGCGGTAGAACCGAAAGAGTATGAATTAAAGGTTTTCGAAGGGTGTATGCCTATTGAAATTATGGCAAAACGAGGAGCTCAAACTTTAACGTTTGGTCCGATGAAACCGGTGGGGTTAAAAACGCCTGAAGGGAAATTGCCTTATGCGGTAGTTCAATTACGACAAGATGATGCCGAAGGGAAATTATATAATATGGTTGGTTTTCAAACTCATTTAACGTTTCCTGAACAAAAGCGTGTTTTTCAAATGATTCCCGGATTGGAAAATGCTCGATTTGCCAAATACGGACGTATGCATAAAAACACCTATATCAACGCACCGAAAATATTAAATCCGACACTTCAAACAAAGAAATTTCCCAATTTATTTTTTGCTGGTCAAATCAGTGGAGTAGAAGGATATGTAGAGTCAGCCGCTTCCGGTATTTTAGCGGCGATAAATATGGATTTGTATTTATCTTCTAAAGAAATGGTAGTACTTCCTAAAACCACTGTGTTAGGCTCTATTATCCATTATATTTGTTTTACGGAATCTTCGAATTTTCAACCGATGAATGCGAATTTCGGAATTGTTGCGGATTTGGATTTTCCTCATAAAAAAGCGGATAGAAAAAAACTATATGGAATACGAGCATTGGAAACGATGAAGCAAGAGATAGGAAAAATAAAATGAAAAATAAAGACGAAGAAGTAATTGATGATTTTATTGATAATTTAATAGGTATTAAAAATTATTCCATGAATACGGTAGAAAATTATAAAAGGGATATCGAGGAATTCTTGAATTTTTTGATTTCCGAAAAGATGGCTCCCAATTTGACATCTCTTCGAAATGAACGGGTATGTAAGAATTATATATCGTATTTATCCAATCAAGGTTATGCATCTAGTTCTATTCACAGAAAATTATCGGCATTGAATAGTTTTTATAAATTTTTATTAAAAAATGGGACCGTTTCAAATAATTATTTCGAGAATGTAGAAGCACCGAAGATTCCCAAACGTCTTCCGAAAATGATTAAAGAAGAAGAGATTATGATGTTATTCGATATCTGTGATTTGAATAACAAATTGGGATATCGAAATTATTGTATATTGGGTTGCCTATATGGTTGTGGACTTCGGGTAAGCGAGTTATGTTCTATGCAGATAAAAGACATTGATTTTCAAAATCGAACGATTCAAATTCATGGAAAAGGTAGTAAAGATCGAGTGGTTGTAATGTATGACGAACTTGCCGAATCTTTGAAACATTATATTTCCACTTTTCGATTGGAGTTGTTGTATCTATCCGGTGATGAAACAAATCGATATGTTTTTTTGAATAAAAACGGAACGCAGTTAACTCGTGTCGGGGTAAGAAAAATATTGGATAAATTGGTTTCCGATTGCCATGAAACATTTCATATTTCTCCACATATGTTAAGACATAGTTTCGCTACGGCATTATTGAATCATGGGGCGGATATGCGGAGTGTTCAAGAATTGTTGGGACATGAAAGTTTATCTACCACCCAAATTTATACACATGTATCTTTTGAACGGATTCGAAGTTCTTATGATATCGCTCACCCTCGTGCGGGAAAAGTCAAGCAGAAGAAGGAATAAAAAAATAACTTGTATTCATAGTTGAATTTTGTTATAATTTTTATGTTAAGAAACGGGGTTTAAATATGAAAAAATTATGCGTATTTTTGATTGTCATTCTTTCTTGTTTAAGTATGGCATCATGTAAGAAAAATAAATCAACCACAAAAAGAATGGATAATCCAAGCGCTTCTTTGGTAACGGAATTGAATTTGGAATCTGTAAAGAATGGAAAAACCATTCATGAAGTAGACACGACTGCGAAAAATTACTATAGTGTTAAAACAGCCGAAGATGTTTCTTCTGTTTTATTTGTTTATAATTGTTCATTGGACGATACATTAGAATCCATAAAGAAAAATTTAAAAGAATATGATATCTATTCTTTGTCTTTCGTTAACAGTATTACCGCTCAAGAACAATCTCAAATCGCTTCTATTGTTTACAAATCTGATGAGATTACGAAAGATAAATTGAATGTATCGTTTGATTTAAAGAAGGCTTCTTCTTGGAATATTAAAGTAAAAGCCGGCGATGTGTTGGAAAAGTATTTGGAGGGACAAAGAAATAATTATTTATCTATTCTTTATTTACCGATATATGTTCAACATGTTGAAAAAAGTCAATCTGTTTTAGAAGTTTATGCCTTTGTTCCGATTTATTATGATTTTACTATTATAGAAAGCGGAAATATTAATAAAGAAGAGTTAAAAGGTTTTCCTACTCCGGCACTGACATTTAATGAAAATAATCTATTGCCTTCCAATGCATAAATGGATAAAAAACTAAACCGATAAAGTTTAGTTTTTTTTATGGAAATGGATATTTTTTATATCTTTTTTGATAGGGCGATTTTTTAAGTCTATTGCTATAAAAGGAGATTTTTGGTATAATTATACTGTTATACGGGAAGAGGGATAATATGAAAAAAATGACTTCAAGTGAAATACGACAAATGTGGTTGGACTTTTTTAAGTCTAAAGGACACACGGTAGAACCATCTGCGTCTTTAATACCTTCCAATGATCCGACGTTGTTATGGACCAATGCTGGAGTTACACCACTGAAAAAATATTTTGACGGGACTATGGTTCCACCGAATCCGAGAATAACAAACGCTCAAAAATGTATTCGTACCAATGATATTGAAAACGTAGGAAAAACGGCAAGACATCATACTTTTTTTGAAATGTTGGGTAATTTTTCTATTGGGAATTATTTTAAAAAAGAAGCGATAGAGTTTGCGGTCGAATTATTATTTGATGAAAAATGGTTTGGTTTTGATAAAAATAAAATATATATTACTTATTATATAAACGATGAACAAGCAAAAAAATACTGGATAGAAAATGGGATTTGTGAAGATCATTTGATTCCGTTGGAAGGCAACTTTTGGGAAATTGGAGAGGGACCTTGTGGACCGGATACGGAAATGTTTTACGATCGAGGAGAAAAATATGATTCTCGAGGAAAAGAATTGATTGAACAAGATATAGAAAATGATCGGTTTATCGAGATATGGAATATCGTATTTTCTCAATTTAATTCGCAAGAAGGTGTTGAAAGAAAGAATTATAAAGAACTTCCTTCGAAAAATATTGATACGGGTTGCGGATTGGAAAGATTATGTTGTGTAATGCAAGAAGCGGAAACGAATTATGATACGGATTTATTTTTACCAATCATTCGTAAAACAGAAGAGATTTCTCATGTAAAATATACGGGGCAAATGGCATTTAAGGTAATTGCCGACCATGTCCGTACTGTTGTTTTTGCGGTAGCGGACGGTGCTACGCTTTCGAATGAAGGTAGAGGATATGTATTGCGAAGGGTATTACGAAGAGCGTCTAAATATGCGAAGTCTTTGGGAATACATAAGCCTTTTATGGCAGAATTGGTTGATGTTGTTATCGAAATAATGGATCCATATTATCCGTATCTTCATGAAAAACGATCTATTTGTCGGGAAGTAATTACGGCGGAAGAGGAAAAGTTTTTACAGACTTTAGCAAGCGGAGAGAAAAAATTCGAAGTGATTGCGGATAAAACGGATAAAGTGATTTCCGCTCAAGATGCTTTTATGTTATATGACACCTATGGATTTCCGTTGGAATTGACGATGGAATATGCGAAAGAAAAAGGCTTGGAAGTAGATGTGGAAGGATTTAAAAGATTTTTGGAGGAGCAAAAAAACAGAGCCAGAAATGCTCGTAAAGATGAGAATTCTATGGGTGGTCAAAATGAAGAATTTTTAGCATTTAAACAAGAATCTCGTTTTTCAGGTTATAATGCCACCAATCATAAAGCCAGAGTTATAGCCATATTTGGTAATGGCATTGTTTTAGATGAAACACCATTTTATGCTTTTAGCGGTGGACAATTATGTGATAAAGGAAATATCAATGGAATTGAAGTATTAGATGTTGTAAAAATGCCGAATGGGCAACATCTGCATATAATGAAAGAAAATCCATTCCATTTGGGAGAACTCGTTTATGCCGAAGTCGATAAAACCAATCGAGATTTAACAAGAAAGAATCATTCTTCCGCTCATTTATTACAAGCGGCGTTACAAAAAGTATTGGGAAGTCATGTCCATCAACAAGGTTCCCAAGTCGGTGCGGAATATTGTCGTTTTGATTTCAATAATTATCATGCGTTAACCGATGAAGAGATCTTGCAGGTAGAAGATTTAGTCAATACTTATATCAACCAAGCCAATCCTGTCGATACGAAAGTTTTACCTATCGAGGAAGCGAAAAAATTGGGTGCGATGGCATTGTTTGAAGAAAAATACGGAGATAAAGTTCGGGTAGTCGATATGCGGGTTTCCAAAGAATTTTGTGCGGGAACACATGTTAATAACACAAAAGAAATCGAATGTTTTGCCGTTATGTCGGTAGAATCTATCGGTTCAGGTGTTTTCCGTATTACTGCGGCGACTTCGCAGAATGCTATGTATTATGTTTACCAGTCTTCATTAAATAGTATGAGTACATTAGATGCTACGATTCATAAAGCGGAAGAATTTATGGAATTAGCCGAAAAAGAGAATATATGTTTGAATTACGGATATAAAAAGCCTGAAATGAATGAATTCGGATATCGATATATTTTAAGACTTCGTAAGGAAATCGCTTTGGCTCAAAATGCATTAAAATCTTTGGAAAAAGAATGGAATATGAAGAAGAGTCAATCGGCTTTAAATGATTTATCTCGTTTTGATTCACAGATAGAAAAGCGTAAATTATTTGCTTTTGTCGATACTCCCGATACCAATATTATAAAAGATATGGCTACCGCTTTAAGAAATAATAAAGATTTAGATGTCGTTGTTTTGGCATATAAAGATCAAACAAAAGTAACTTTTGTTTGTGCAACGAAAAACGGATACGATGCTTCAATGATTGTTCGGGAAGCCACGAAGATTACCGGTGGTGGCGGAGGCGGTAAGAAAGATCTTGCCCAAGCCGGAGGAAAAGATGCGTTTAAAGCGGAAGAGGCATTACAACATTTAAAGGATACCATTCAATGAAATACATCGGATTAGATTTGGGAAGTCGAACATTGGGTGTGGCCATATCCGATGAACTCGGAATGCTTGCCAGAGCGTATGAAACGTTTCGTTTTGAGGAAAATCAGTATTCTTTGGCAGCGGAGTATATAAAAAATGTTTGTGATAAAGAGAGAGTAAAGACGGTTGTTTTGGGATATCCTAAACATATGAACGGCGATGTTGGAGTTCGTGCCAAAATTTCGGAAGATTTTAAGAAATCTATAGAAGAAAATACAGATATTCAAGTGGTTTTGGAAGATGAACGATTGACGACGGTTTTAGTGGATAAGGCTATGATTTCGGGGAATGTAAGAAGAAATCAAAGAAAAGAAAAAAAAGATGAGATGGCAGCCGTAATCATTTTACAAAATTATTTAGATAAAATAGCATTTTAAGGAGTATTTATGGAAGATAGAACAATTATTATAACAACCGATGATGGAAAAGAATTGATATGTGATATATTATTTACTTTCTTTTCCGATGAATGGAATAAAAATTTCGTTGTGTTTCAACCAAGAGGAGAAGAGCGGGTTTCAGCCGCTATATTTGAAGAAGGTCAAAACGGAGAAGGTGCTTTAACCGCTATCGAAAGCGAAGAAGAATGGGAATTTGTCGAAGAGTTATTGAACGATTATTACGATAATCTTGAAGAAAAATGCGGTGGAAATTGTGACGGGTGTTCCGGCTGTGGCGGAGATTGTAATGGAGAATAAACCGCTTTTAGTCTTTTCTGCTTGGGAAGAAAAGATAAGAGAATATGCGAAAGAAAATCACATTCCCATTATTTCGGACGAAGGATTATTGTTTTTGGAACAATTAGTTTCTTTAAAACGCCCGAAAAGAATTTTGGAAATTGGAACGGCAATCGGGTATTCGGCAATTCGTATGCATAAGATTTGCGGTAGTGAAGTTTATACGATAGAAAGAGATAATGAGATGATTCAACAAGCCAAAAAGAATTTGGAAGATTATCCTAAAATAAAACTTTTGGAAGGCGATGCGTTAGAGGTTTTTTCCGCTTTGGCACAATTAAAGTTTGATTTTATTTTTATTGATGCCGCTAAAGCACAATATCTTAAATTTTTTGAATTATATTCTCCGCTTTTATCCGAATATGGTGTTATTGTATGCGATAATATGTTTTTTCACGGATTGGTAGAGAATACGGCGGAATATGATAAACAGTCGAAAGGTGTAAAAGGGTTGATTCGAAAGTTGAATCTTTTCCGTCAAGCATTACTGGAAAAAGAAGAATTTTTAACGAATATATATCATATCGGTGATGGAATGTCGGTTTCCGTAAGGAAATAAAAGAGGGTTGCGTATGAGGATAAAGGGTGTTATTCGGCAAGTGGATATCCATAGTAAAACAATAGGAATAATACAAAATAGACGAATTTTATTTTTTTATTTTAAAAATAGTCAAATGAATTTATTCAAACGATATTTATATAAGGGGAATTGGATAGATTTGGACTATGATGAAGATGACAAAGTAATTCGTAGAGGAAAAGAATGTTATATTGTTTCTTTTGTTTATCAATTATCGGCAATGGGACGTTTCGACAGTGCGGTTTATTATGATAAACAATCTTTAAATCATTCGTTATCTAAGTTTTTGAAATCATTGGGGAATATTATGGTTTTGGATTTGGAGATGACGATGCCGACATATAATTTTAAAGGGAGAGGATTTCGTGCTGAATTGATTCAAGCGGGATTTATTGTTTATGATGGAGAAGGAGAAGAAATTTGTCGATATTCTAAGTATATTAAACCGAAATTAAATCCGATTACGAAGCGATTAGAAGATTTTTTGAATATCACAGCGTATGAGTTTTATTATAAGGCGATTTCTTATGACGAATTTTATGATGATTTTTTGGAAGTGTTGGATAATTATCATCCGGCGATTATCGTTTACGGAAAAAATGACATACTTGTGTTGAATGATTCATATTCTATTAATGAGAAACCGTCCTTACAGAATAAGACGAGATTTATTAATTTATGTCAAATTATCAAGAGTTATTATGATTTAAAAAATGATCCGGGTCTATTCAAATTGTATAAAATATATTACGATAATGAAGATGTTCAAATTCACGACGCTTTTAATGATTCGGAAATTACCGCTAAAGTATTTAAAGCGTTTAAGGACGAAGTTAATCTAAAAACGAATAAAGCCGAGGTTTTAAGACGAGAATTGGATTGATTGATTCGGGAAATGGCGGATTGTATTATTTAACCAAAATCCGAAAAGAAGAAAACAGTTATATTTTGATTATGGATAAGAGTTTTTTTCCGTATGGGGATAAAAGTATAGAATTTCTTTTAAAGCGATCGTTTTATCTTTGTTTGATTTTGGATAAAAAGGTGGATAAAATCATATTAGCTTGTAATACTCTTTCTTTGATTGCGTTGCCTTTTTTGAAACAGTTTTTTTCTAATATTCGTGGTGTTTTTTATGAATTTATACCTTATATTCATAAAAGAAGTGTAATTTTAGGTTCAAGTAGAACGATAACATTATTGAAAGATACATATCCGTATTGTATGGACGGCACTCGGTTGATTTCTTTAATTGAGAAGAAAGAAGAAACAAAAGAAGAAATCCACCGATTGAATTCTATGATTTCTTCTTTTGATAATATTATATTGGCTTGTACGCATTTTATAGGATTGAAAGAAAATTCATTTTGTATTCCCGAAATTAAAAACGGAATGAATTCTATATAAAAAAATTCCTTAAGTTTTGAATCTTAAGGATTTTTTCTTTATAATTTGGCTTCTTTTAAAAATGCCATATATGCAAGATATGCTTCATAGACATCTACTTTGGAAACAACTTCATAAGGGGCGTGCATGGATAAAACGGCGATTCCGGCATCGATGACATTCATATTGTAGTTTCCCAAAATATAAGCGATAGTACCACCGCCTCCGATGTCTACTCTTCCTAATTCGGCTGTTTGATAATGAATGGAATTGGAATCCATTATATTTCGAATTTGAGCGATGTATTTCGGATCAGCATCATTACAACCGGATTTTCCTCGTGAGCCGGTGTATTTATTAAAACAAATTCCGTTTCCCAAATAAGCGGCATTTTTTCCTTCGAATACACTCGTATAAAGTGGATCGACTCCGGCAGATACATCAGAAGATAACATTCTTGTATTTGTTAAAGCATGGCGAAGTTTTAAATCATTATATTCGGTTGTCAAGGCAATCAATTCGGCTAGTGTATTTTCAAACCATTTAGAATGAGCTCCTGTTGCCCCGACAGAACCAATTTCTTCTTTATCTACAAGAAACGCACAAGTTGTGTAATTACAAGTTCCTGCATCTAATAATGCTCGAAGAGAAGTATAAGCACAAACTCGATCGTCGTGCCCATATCCTAAAATCATAGAGCGATCTAAACCCAAATCTCTTGCTTCTCCAGCAGGGACAATTTCGATTTCGGCAGAAACGAAATCTTCTTCCTCGATATGATAGGTTTCTTTTAAGAGATTCAATGTCATTTTTTTAACAGATTCTTTCTCTTCCTCGTTTAATGGTAAATGTCTTATGGTAACGTCTAAATCTTCCCCTTCAATTACTCTATCGGCAGGTTTGGTGTTTTTGTCTTTTGCCAAATGCGGAAGTAAGTCCGTAATACAGAATACGGGATCGTTTGGGTTCTCTCCGATATTTAATTTTATTTCCGTTCCGTCTTTTTTATAGACGACGCCATGAAGTGCTAGAGGTCTAGCAACCCATTGGTATTTTACAATACCGCCATAGTAATGTGTATCCGCTAAGGTAAAGCCTTTGGATTCATAAAGTGGATTTTGTTTTAAATCGATTCTTGGAGAATCGATATGGGCCCCCAATATGTTGATGCCTTGTTCCAAAGGTTCTTTTCCTATGATAAAAGCACAAATGTTTCTATTTTTATTGATGACATATACTTTATCTCCGGTTTTTAAAGAAGTAAATTGATTTATTTCTTTAAATCCTTTTTTCTTACAAAGTTCTATGGCATAAGAAACACATTCTCTTTCTGTTTTCCCTTTCGTAATAAAGTCTTTGTATTCTTCATTAAATTTTAATACTTCTTGTTTGTCTTGGTATTTATTCCAAGCATTTTTTCCATACATATTTATTCCTCCTTAACTTATCTAATTATATCACTTTTTATTTCTTATTTCTATATTTCTTTATAACTACATATACTTAATTGGTGATTCTATGATTAATAAGATATTTATATTCATATTTTTGGTAGGTCTTATCTATGCCGGTTGTACCAATCGGGCAGATATAGTAGTAACTCAATTATTATCGGCACCGAAAGAAGCGTTTTTTTTATTTCTCGATATTTATGTCTTATTGATCTTTTGGGGTGGTATTTTACAAATTTGTAAGGACAGCGGATTATTGAAGGTGCTCAGTCGATATATTATATGTATCATTCACCCACTATTTAAAAATTTAGACAAAGAAGAAGAGGCTTTACAATATATTTCTATGAATTTTATGGCAAATATGTTATCTATGGGTTCGGCTGCCACCCCGTTTGGGTTGTTGGCTATGAAAAAATTGGATGAATTAAATAATCATAGTGAAGTGGCATCAGATGAAATGATAACTTTTTTATTAATCAATACATCGGGATTATGTTTGATTCCGACGATGTTAATTGCCATTCGAAGTCAGTATCATAGTACCAATCCGGTAGCGATTATTCCGTATATTGCCGTTGTTTCCACTATTTCCACTATTTTATCTATTGTTTTGGATAAAGGAGGTAGAGTTCTTGCAAAACGTTAGTTATTATATTATTTTATCTTTTGTTTTGATTGTTTTGGTTTATTCGGCAATAAAAAGAAACAATGCGTATGAATCGTTTATAAACGGGTGTAAGGATTCTATGAAAACGGGAATAACCATACTTCCATATTTGTTGGTTATGTATGTGGCGGTCAGTGTTTTTAAATCGAGTGGTATCCTGAATGACTTTTTCCAATTCAAATCTATACCCAGTGAATTATTTATTCAAGGGGTATTTCGTCCCGTATCCTCTCATGCCTCTTTATCGATGATGGTTTCTATTATACAAACTTATGGAGTAGATAGTAAAATTGGCTTGATAAGTAGTGTTTTACAAGGAGGAAGTGATACTACCGTATATGTAATGGGATTGTATTTTGGATATATCGGAATTAAAAAGACAAGACATTCTTATATTGTGGGTTTATTTTGTGATTTAATTTGTTTCTTATGTTGTGTAGCATTATTCTTTTTAATAAAGGATTTTTGACAAAAATTTGATAAAAATCCTTTATTTTTTTTAAAATATAGTCAAAAACTATAATTTTTTATGAAAATGGCCAAAATTTTTTCATAGACATAGTTCACATTTTATGGAATTTAAAATATATGAATATTATAATAAATTTATAAGAAATTTTGACAAGAATCGATGTATTTATTATAAGTTAAATGAAATTTATACAAAAATTTTTTTATTATATCTATAATAATAAAAATAGGAGAATTCATATTGATTTTTAAGGATGTGATGAGAATGAAATGTAAGTTTTGTGGTGCTGAGGTTCCCAATAAGGTTTCTAAGTGCCCATATTGTCAAAATTTATTGAGAGAAGAAGAGGAATCTCCAAACAATTTTGATGTTGAATCAATTATTGACATTGCTAAAAAGGCAGTTGTTAAAGTTGTTGCAACAATAAATAGTGAATGTTGTTCCTATGGTTCGGGATGTTTGTTATCGAATGGGTATATCTGTACGAATGCCCATGTAATTATGGATGACAGTAGAAAGGTAGTTTCTCCAACTATAAAAATTCAATTTTTTCCTGAAATTTCAAAACTATTTTATCCTGTTAAAGTTGTTGCCTTGTCTGTAGAAGATGATGTGGCCATTTTACTGCCAACAGTAAAAATTCCTTCTATCGATGGATTACAATTAGCGGATTCGAATTTGGTGAAAATGGGAGATCATGTATTTACTATTGGTAATCCGGAACAACAGGATTTTTCCTATAATGAAGGAGTTGTTTCTAATCCGAAGAGAGTTCATAATCAAAAATTGGATCCAGTTATTCAAACCAACATAAGTTTAAATCATGGTAATTCTGGTGGGCCTTTAATAGATTGTAAAGCAAAGGTTATTGGTATGACTACATATTCCTTAATAGAAAAGGTTCCGACGGATATTAAAAATATAAATTCATATGTCAGTCTGAATGGAATGGGTTTTTGTATATCGTCCAATACAATTTCTAAAATATTAAAAAAAATAAAATAAAAAGGGGGATAAAATTATGTTTTTAAGAAATAAAGCGGAAACAATCACAGCATCTACCGATGCAAAAAAATTAATCACAAAATCCAAAGAAAGTGAATATTCGGGTGCGAAAACTATTTCATTTGAAGTCCCAGATGATTATGTGGGTTGTTTAATTTATAACAAAGAAAGTTATGTTTTTTATCCGGAAGATTATATTATTCCACAAGCCAAAGAGCCATGTACCTTACCTAGAGCCTTTTTCACAAAAGGTAAAAATTTTAAATTTTACTTAATCAATTTGAATTATCAATTTGATACGATTAAGACAGCAGTTTTAGATCAATATTATTACAAAGAAACTATGCCAGAAGTAGAAATTAAATGTTCTTTTAGAATAGATTTACATATTAAATTGCTTAAGACAAAGAAAAGACTATTAATGCAAATCGTAAAAAAGCACGCAGATAAGATAGAAGATTTACAACAAATTATTCAGGAAGAAGTTTCACCAATTTTCCATAGAATAGTTAAAAGGTGTGTAGAAGAAGGTTTGGCAAATACAGGGCATAAAATAGAAATATTCAGTCAATCAGAGAATCAAGACCAAATAAGTCAAAAGGTAGTCTTGGCCTTAAAAGAGGAATTAAGTGAATATGCGGTTAAACCATATGAATTGACATTAAATTTATATACTCCAGAAGAAGGAGAAAAGCGTTTAACGAAAATCAATGATATTATGTTTGATAAGGCATTGGACGATTTGGAACATAAATTCCATGACGAAAGACGCAAAGATATTAAAGAGGATCGTGAATTTGAAGTTAAATTGGGACAAACTGGAAATAAGGCGATTTTGAAAGAAAATGAAATTCGATGTCCTTATTGTCAAAATATTGTAGATAAGAAATTTCCATTTTGCCCATATTGCCAAAAAGAACTAAAAAATGGAATATAAGAAAATTAATTGATAAAGTTCATAACTTTATTTGATATTGTAAAAAAAAAGAAAATGATAAATTTTTTTTAAAAGAAATTGAAAAATTATAAGGAGATGTTAAAAAATGGGATTATTTGATAAAAAAAATATCAATCAAATGAGAGAACAATGGGCAGAGTGGGAAAGAGATTTAAAAATAATTCAGCGTAAAGTGGAAGAAACTTTTGAAGATGAAGATAAAGAATTTGTTTTTGATAAAAAAACAATTAATAGTTGTGTAGAAGAACTTTTAAATTCCATTGCCGAAAAAAAGAGTGAGGCTAGGGATACCAGTCGTATCAATCGTAAGAATCGCCAAAAAACAGAAGAAAAAATAAATGATTTGCTTGATAAATTAGCGAGATTATCTAAGACAAGAAGTGCGGGAATCAAAGAAATGGTTTTGTTTGTTTCAGAAAATATAAATAGTTTATTTGATATATATACTGGTAGTTTCGACTTTGAGAAATGTCTTATTTTATCCGATAAAGATTATGCAGAAAGATTTAATAACGTTGTAGATCTTTATATAAGTCAGGCCCAGCAGTTAGTAAATAAAGATAGATTGCTTAAAAAGAAAAACGATTTAAAACTTTTAGCGACAACGATAAACAAGGATTCTGAGTTGGAGAAAATAAAGGCACAAATTCAAGAAATTAACATTAAACTTTCTTTCTTTAAAGAGGGAGAAATGAAATATAAAAATGCAATCGATTCTCTACTTAATGAACTGGCCGTTCTAGATAAAAAGTTTATTGAACATCAGATTCAAATTAAAAAGCGATCTAAAACTTCTATTGATGATATTGTTAATGAATTCGTTGTTGTCAGCGAAGAAAATAAAAAAAGCCAAAGTGAAAGTTTTGAAGCGACTAAAGAGGCTTTGGCCAATGACATTGAAAATATCAGACAAATGACAGAAAAGAATGATCGATATCAACGAGGATTAAATCAAACACAAGATGATATCATTTTGGAACAAAAAGAAGCGTTTGATGGTAATAAAACTCAAAAATTAAAAGACGAAATTGATAATTTATAGGAATGGAAGGGAAAGTATCTATGATTCTTAAATCAAAACAAACTAGAGAGTTAGAAAATAATATGAAACTTCGACAAACGAAAAAGAAATTTCAAAAATTTATAACAGAATGCGAAGGAAAAGAAAAAGAATTAATAGTTAAGGCTGCCGAGGCTAAAAGAAATAAAATGACTGCGGAATATAATCAAACATTGATTTTTCTTAAAATGATAATAGCGAGAAAAGAAAAAAGTAAGCATATGCTTCATCAGATTACTTTACAAGAACTTCTTAGAACAGAAGCAAGTAATACAAAGGAATTTAATGAAAGCATGGTAATTCTTTCTAAAGAAACCGCAAAATTATTTGGTCAATTTGATTATAAGAAAATGTTGAAAGAGCAGCAAAGAATGGCTATTGAATCGGAAAAAACAAGAAGTCAATTGGATATGTTTTTAGAACAAGCCGATTCCACATTTGAAGACATTCAAAATTCCGATAATATTGAGATTGATAGTGAATTACAGGCAAGAATTGATGCACAATTATCTGAAGTAGATGTTTCTATTGATGAAGAAATGGCAAAATTTAATTCTTTATAATTTTAAAATTGGTGGTGAAATGATATGACTGTCTTGGAGATTAATAAAAAAATTGACGATTGTTTTAATCAGGCAGTTGCTTTAAATAAAAATGGGGATTATCAAGGAGCGATTGACAAATTAAAAGAGGCAGGCAATTTATGTTTTGCTTTAGCGAAACAAGCACCATCTGAAAAAGATTTTGCAATTAAAAGAATTAATAATTATTCTAAAATTATTGAAGGCATTAAAGTAAAAATGGCACAAAAACCGAAAACGGAAAAAGGAATCGCTTCGGAAAAGTCTTCCACCAATTCAACGACGGAAGAAACGGAAACAAGTTTAAAAATATCTACAGCGACCGGAGTAACATTTGATGATGTAGTCGGATTGGACAATGCGAAAAAGATAATCAATTCGGAATGTGTGTTTTATTTTAAACATCCGGAAATATTTGAGAAATTTAAACATAAACCAGCGAAGGCAATATTGTTATATGGAGTACCGGGGACAGGAAAAACAATGTTTGCGAAAGCCGTTGCATCGGAAGTAGATGCTCCATTTGTACATATATCAGCAAAAGAAATAAAAGATAAGTATGTCGGAGAATCAGAGAAGAATATATCAAAGATATTTGAAGAGATAAAGAAGTTTAAATATGCGATAATATTTTTAGATGAAGCCGAAGAAATATTGGGAGTGAGAGGAAAAGATAATAATTCGGTAATTAATGATTCAATGGTAACAAACTTTTTAAAAGTGATAGACGGATTTGATTCAGGGAATAACTTTTTGTTTATAGCGGCGACCAATATGCCGAGCAATATAGATCCGGCGATATTATCAAGATGTCGGTATAAGATAAATATAACATTACCGAATGAAGAAGCGAGAAGCAAGATAATAGAGAAACAATTAAAGGGGGTACCTTTGGCAAAAGATTTGACGTATGAATATATAGCGAAGGCCACTCCGAAATATTCGGGAAGAGATTTAGAGAATTTATGTGGAGAAATAACAACATATCCGATTGAAAGATATAAACAGGCAATGTTAATCAAAGGGGAAGGGAATGTAGAGGATACAGATTATGTATCTTACATAACAAAAGAAGATGTTATAGAAGCGATACGTAATGTACCGTCTTCGGCAAATCCAGAGGCGGAACGGCAAATATATGAATATGAGAAATCTCTTCCAGAAAAAGAAAAA
>CANQDJ010000009.1 GCA_947592005.1 uncultured Anaeroplasma sp. | reverse complement strand
CTTTTAGGCTGTTTTTTCTTATTTTTTTCTTTTTCCTTTCATCTCAGTGAAAAAAACGGGGAACTCAAATTAAAAAACACCTTGACAAGAATATTATGTTTTGATATAATGCTTAATGCTGAGCCAAAGACTCATTTATTTTATACATGGCCCGTTGGTGAAACGGTTAACACACATGCCTTTCACGCATGCATTTATGGGTTCGAACCCCGTACGGGTCACCAAAAGATACCCCTATTGCAACCTTATTTTTACCCATTTTACGGTTGTAATATATATTTTAGAAAAGGAACGAGTAGACCGTTCCTTTTTTGTCGTTTTTTTATTTATTTTTTCTTTTCATATAGGCTTCATAAGCCAATATAGAAGCGGCAACGCCTACATTTAAACTATTTAATTCTGTTTCCATTGGTATATATACTTTTTGATGGGAATGATTATACCAATCTTTTTGAATGCCAAATCGCTCATTTCCGACAACAATGGCTATTTTTCCTTGATAATCATACGATTGGTAATCGTTTCCCAATTTGGGTTCTCCTAAATAAATTGTAAAGTTTTGGTTTAGTAAAAAAGAAAGTGTTTCTTCATAGGTGGATTCTAAAATCGGTAGTAATAAATTACAGCCTCTTGATGCTTGAGTAAGTTTGGGATTATGTAATTTGGATTTACTGTTTACTAAAATTATTCCGTCTACGGTAGTGGCTTCCAAAGTTCTTAAAATTGTTCCGATATTTCCCGGTATTTCTAAGGAATCCAATATAAAAAGAAAAGATTTGTTATTGAAGTCATTTAAAGTGTATTTCGGTAATTCGATGCCTGCGATAATTCCGGCATGATTTTCTTTCATAGCAAGGCTTTGATAAGTGGAATCGGATATTTCATACCATTCTTTGGCTTTGGTTTTGAGAGTGTTTAATAAAATAGAAGTGTCTTTTTGATAAGTCTGTTCATAGGAATATAAAAGCAAATCAATACTTAAATTTGATTGAACGGCTAAAGAAAGGATTTGTAAATCATCTGTTACGGTTATATTCGGATAGAGATTTGTTTTTATATAATTTTTCATTTTTTTATATGCATCATGTGTCTTTGAAATTCTTTGCATCAGTATCACCGAAAACATTATATCATAGAATTATTTCATAGTGTAAGATTTCTTACATTATTTTTTTTTATATCGTGTATAATAAATGTGAGGTGAATAAAAGTATAATGGATTGGTAAAAGATGGAATCTATTATATATAAAAGTATGAAAAAGATTTTATTATGTATGTTATTTTTAATAATTTGTGTTTGTTTTACTTCTTGTAAAAAAGAAGAAAAAGACGACTATCGATTATCGATTATATCTCCCAATGGAGCCCCGGGAGTGGCACTTGCCGATATGGCACATACCGATGCGGAAGAATATTCTTTCGAATTTAATAAGACACCACAGGCATTACAAGCATCATTTGTTGCCAAAGATGTTGATGTGATTATCGCTCCCATTAATTTAGGGGCCACACTTTATACCAAATCTCCTAATTATGTTTTGGCCTCTGTAATTACTTGGGGTAATTTATTTTTTGCTTCTCAAAAAGAAAATTTTACTATAGATGATTTAAAAGGGGAGAATGTTACGTTTTTTGGGGAAGGGACAATCAATGATGTGGTTGTTCAATATATTTTGAAAAATAAAAATATTACGGCAAATCCTGCTTATGTTGCTGATACATCATTGACGAGTCAAAAATTAGTAAGTGATGCCAATGCGGTTGTTTTAATTGCCGAGCCTTCTTTATCTGCCGCTAAAATGCAAAAACAAAATATTCAATCTATTTCCGTTCAAGATTTATATAAAGAAGTAAGTGGAAGCAATTCTTATCCGCAAGCCGGTTGTTTTATCAATGTGGATACTATAGTTGATCATAAAAAGGTGGTCCGTGAATTTTTAAAGGATTTGGAAGAATCCTGCAGGGAAACAAAAGAAGATACAAAAGAAGTAAGTGAATATGCGGTTGAATTGGGATTGTTTGCGAATGCGAAAGTATTAGAGGCAGCGATTCCGAATTCCAATATTCAATATGTCAAAGCGATGACTGCCAAGAGTGATATTGAAAAAATGGTAGCCATTCAACCTAAATTGTTTGGCGGAGCGAATCCCGTAGACGAATTCTATTATGCGTAAATCGATTATAAAATACAGTATTTATTTTGTTTCTGTCTTATTATTTATATTTATGATTCAGGTAATCGGGTTTATTATTCATAATGAAATCTTATTACCTTCCGTTTGGCAAATCATAAAACGATTTTTTAAATTATTGGGCACCGGTAAGACATATCTTTATATCGGAATGACTTTAAAAAATTTAGTTATTTCTTTGGTGATTAGTTTCGCAATCGGTATGATTTTCGGTATATTGGCAGGAGTATTTCCTTATGTTCGTATATTTTTAAAACCATGGATAACAATTTTAAGAAGTATTCCTTTGGCAAGTTCTTTGGTGATTTTTATGATATTATGCGGGTTTGCGAAAACACCGTATTATGTCTGTAGTATTATGCTTATTCCTTTGATTTATGAAGGATTTTGTCAAGGGATTTTAAGTTTGGATTCTGCTTTTATGGACGTATGGAAGTTGAATAGTAATTTATCGTTAAAAGTTATACTTCGTGTCCATATTCCTTTGATTTTATCCTATATTAAAACTGCGTTTATCTCGGCGGTGGGAATGGGAATAAAAGTTATTATTATGGCAGAATATTTGGCGGGAATCAGAAATACTTTGGGTTCTATGATAATGCCTTCGGTTAATTTATTGGATTACACCGCTGTATATGCGTATAGTATTATTATGGTGATATTGGTTATTTTATTAGAATTATTGCCAAAGGGTATTGCGAGAATTTATTCATATTGTCAAAATGTTTATCAAAAAAAGATAAGTCAACAAAATTAAGTTGGCTTATTTTCTTTTCGTTGGATAGTATGATATAATACTAATTTAGGAAGTGATTATATGGAAAACTCGGAAGCATATTATAAAAAAATGACGGAAACTCCAGTGTCTAAATTGATAGTCGTTTTGGGAATACCAACGACAATTTCAATGTTAATTACAAGTATATATAATTTGGCGGATACATATTTTGTCGGAACGCTTGGAGAAAGTGCACAAGGGGCAACAGGGATTCTTTTTACTTTGCAATGCATCATTCAAGCACTCGCATTTATGTTGGGACATGGATCCGGAACGTTTGTTGCGAAATGTTTGGCGGAAAAAGATGCGAAACAAGCGACGAAATACGTTTCGACTGCTTTTTTTGTCGGGGCAGTCGCGGGAACGATTTTAATGGCGTTCGGGCTTATTTTTTTATCCCCTTTTATGCGATTATTGGGTAGTACGGAAACGATATTACCTTACGCAAAGGATTATGGATTATGGGTACTGATATCTTGTCCTTTTATGGTTTGTTCTTTGATTTTAAACAATAATTTGCGGTATGAAGGAAAAGCATTATATGCTATGATTGGTTTAGGTGCGGGCGGATTATTAAATATATTTATGGATTATATTTTTATTGAACATATGTATTTGGGAGTATTTGGAGCGGGTATGTCTACGGCTATTTCTCAAATTATTAGTTTCTTTATATTAATTTTTTTCTATTTGAAAATGGCACAAAGCACGATTTCTATTAAAGCGATGAGTCGAGATATAACGGATTATTGGAATATCATTCGAGTTGGATTCCCTTCTTTTATTCGTCAAGGGTTAACCTCCATATCCAATGGTGTTTTAAATAATTTGGCTAAACCATTCGGCGATGCGGCGATTGCGGCTATTAGCGTCATCAATCGGTTTTCCTCCTTCATTATGTGTGTCGGTTTGGGAATTGGGCAAGGATTTCAACCGGTTGCCTCCTTTAATTATCAAGCCCAAGAATATACGAGAGTAAAGAAAGGTCTTGTTTTTACTTTGGGATTTTCGGCGGTATTGGTTGGATTATTGTCTTTATTCGGTATTTGTATGCCGACGGTTATTATACGTATTTTTCAGAAAGAACAAACAGTGGTCGATATCGGTAAAATCGGACTGAGGATTGCCTCTATTGGTGTTTTGTTTTTGCCACTTTCGGTTTCTGTAAATATGCTGTATCAAAGTATTCGTAAAGCGGGTATTGCATCGTTTTTAGCATTGTTGCGATCTGGATTGGTTTTTATTCCTGTGTTGGTATTATTTTCTTTTTTATGGAAATTAGATGGAATTTTGTGGGCTCAGCCTGTTTCTGATTTTCTATCGGGAATGATTAGTTTGCCTTTTATATTCTATTTTTTGTTTAAAACTCCGAATACGGAAAAGAAAGAAGAACCGGAAGAACTATAAATTTTATCGTAATTTGTAGAACTTTTCTTATGAAAACGGTTGCATAAAAAACATAAAGTGTGATATAATGTAATAAAGTGTGTAAGCGTTTATATTTTTTGGGGAACATAGGAGGCTTAAATTATGAAAAATTATATATCTTTGGTTTATCTTCCACAAGATGAAGAAACGGCCAAGCAACTTGCCGAATTATTAGAAGATAAACATATTGATGTACATTTATATGAAAAAATATTATATAAAGATCCTAAAGTATTAAATGATTTAAAGAATAGTGCTTGTTTGGTTATTCTTCATTTATCAGAAGATTTTGATTATAGAGATTATTTAAGAGAAATAGTTCGGGCAAGCAATAAATGTCAAATTGTATCGGTTTATATTCATAAGTCTACTTATCAAAATAGATATAATATCAATGAAATTGAATGTAAGGAAGGATATCCTTTAGAGGCTTTGGCTAATGATATTTCTTGTGTTATGGTTGGTGGTTATAAGATTTCCGTTACTCCGTTTAATCGTAAGAAGTTAAAACAACAGGCGTTGGATTTATATAA
Organism: uncultured Anaeroplasma sp.; assembly: GCA_947592005.1. Taxonomy (GTDB): domain Bacteria; phylum Bacillota_I; class Bacilli_A; order Acholeplasmatales; family Anaeroplasmataceae; genus Anaeroplasma. The sequence continues at coordinate 34,815 of CANQDJ010000009.1, read as the reverse complement.
TCGAGGACATTATGTTTGGGCATTATGCTTATTGCTGAAAGTATTTAAAATTAATGATTTAACGGTAAAAGAAAAGATTGCTTCCGCATATACGCAATTAATGAATTGTGATAAAGCAATCAATTACTATTCTATTTGTTTGCCGATTACGGATAATGACTCCAATGGACAGATTTGTAATAATTTAGGTTGGTTATATACTCAAACAAAGAATTTAGCATTTGCTGAAAAGTATTTAAAATTGGCTATAGAATACGGGAATCCGGATGCTTTATATAATTTAGGATATTTATATGAAACTTCTTGGGCGTATGATTCTAAAATGCGTCGTACAAGAGAAGCGTATGATATTTACTGTGAGGTTTTAAATCAATCTACTACTTCGGAACAATCTAAGGCTCAAGCGAAAGAAAAGTTAAAACATCAAGCGGATAAATTATTATCCAGAAGAAATTATGCTGCGGCAATGAATTATTATAAAGCGATTGGCGATGGGGCTAAGGTTGCGGAATGTTTAAGAAATATTAAGTTGCTTCGACAAGCGTATGAAGAAAGAAAGGCAAGAGAAGCAGAAGAAACTGCGGAATAGAAAGAGAATAAGGTATATTTAAAATAAATAGACCCTATAAAGTAGACACAAATAAAAAGAGATTCTACTTTGTAGGGTTTTTTATAATTAACTTTTTTAAAATTAAAATAAGAATTTCGATTAAAAGATTGTTTAATTGATAAAAGTGATATATAATATATAAAGATGAAAGAAGGTTTAAAATTATGGTAAAAATTGATATTATTTCCGGCTTTTTAGGGGCTGGTAAAACAACTTTTATACAAAGATTATTAAAAACCAGTTTGGCAAAAGAAAAGGTTGTATTAATAGAAAATGAATATGGAGAAGTATCCGTTGATACAGATTTTTTAAGCGAATCCAAGATTGAAATCAAAGAATTATCACAGGGCTGTATATGTTGTTCATTAGTAGGAGATTTTTCTAAATCTTTAAACGAAGTGATACACACGTTTAATCCTGATCGTATTTTGATTGAACCGTCCGGGGTAGGGAAGTTATCGGATATTGTTAAGGCGGTTATCGATGCCGGATTAGAAGATGGAATCAATTCTTTGGTTTGTATGGTTGATGCGAAAAAAGCGAAAATGTATGAGAAAAATTTCGGGGAATTCTTCATTGATCAAATTGAACACGCTCAAACGGTAATCTTAAGTAGGACAGATATTTCCAAAGAAGATATGGTTACAGGTGCGGTAGAAATTATACGAAAACATAATCCGAATTGTGTAATTGTTACCACCCCTATCAAGGATTTGGCAGATGAAGAATTATTAAAGGCATACGAAGGGTTTGATGTTAATTTATTAGCCGAACTTCACAAAGAAGATGATGAATGTGAATGTGGACATCACCACCATGACGATGATGAATGCGAGTGTGGACATCACCACCATGATGATGATGAATGTGAGTGTGGACACCACCACCATGACGATGACGAATGTGAATGTGGACATCACCACCATGACGATGACGAATGTGAATGTGGACATCACCACCATGATGATGACGAATGTGAATGTGGACATCACCATCACCACCATGCAGATGAAGTATTTACTAGTGTGGGGATTGAAACGGTAAAAAAATATGATATAGAAGCGTTAAAGGCTCTGTTGAATAAAATGGCTTTTGGGGAATATGGTCAAATAGTTAGAGCGAAGGGAATCGTTCAAGGTATGGATAATGTATGGTATGCGTTCAATTTGACTCCGGAAGAAGTTGAAATAAATAAGACTGTTGCTATACCTATGGGAAAGATTGTTGTTATCGGGGCCCATATTGACTCTGCCGAAATAAAGAAATTATTTTAAGGATTATAGATTATGAAAGAGATACCGCTATTTATTTTAAATGGTTTTTTGGAAAGTGGAAAAACTTCCATTATTAAGGATATAATCGAAAATAATGAGAATTATCAAAATCATTCTACGGTAGTTATTGCTTGCGAACAAGGGGAAGTGGAATACGATAGTAATTGGTGTGATACTTACGGAGTTCATGTAGAATATATTGAAGATCAAGCGGAGTTTACTCCCGAATTTATGCGGAATTTGGATTCTGTATTTCGGGCGGATCAATATGTTATAGAGTATAATAGTTTTTTTGATTTTGATAGTCAGGAATTCCCAAAAAACATGGTAATTTATCAACAAATTACTATGATTGATTCCACAACTTTCGGAGTGATGTTTAATAATATGCGTAAAATTTTTCAAACGATGGTAAAAGATTCTTCATTGGTTATTTTTAATCGTTGTGACGGAGTAAAGGATTTGGCTCAATATCGTCGTTGGATTAGGGGATTGAATCAACAAACTCAAATAGCATTTGAAGGAGCGAATGGTAGACTTACCGCCATGTTAGATGAAGATTTGCCATATGATTTATCGAAAGATTTGATTGTGTTGGAAGAAGATATGTATCCAATTTGGTATATGGAAGTTTTTGATAATTATTCAAAGTATATGAATAAAACTTTTAAATTTAAGGCTTTTGTAAGAGATATAACGAAAAAAACTTTTGTTTTAGGCCGACAAGTTATGACGTGTTGTGCGGAAGATATTCAATTTTTAGGATATGAAGTTATAAATGATACTAAAACTAAAGTTAAAATCGATGATTGTATTTATATTGAATGTAAAGTGGAACAACACTATTCGGATTTGGCAAAAGAAGAAGTTATTATGTTAAGGGCGTTAAATATTTCTATTTTGAAGAAGGAAAAAGAAAATGTATTAACAATGTAAAGATGTATCGTGTTTGATACATCTTTTCTATTAAGGAGAATTATGGAAGATTTAGATAAAGTAATAAAATATTTGGAAGAAGTAAATCAGATTCGTTCGTTTGTGGTTTTTTCCAAATCGGAACAATTTCGAGCTTTACGAAACATTACTATGCCAATTGATTTACAAGATTGGTATTATGAATGCCAAGATAAAATTTTACAAGAAGAACTTCATTCGAAAAAAATAACAAAGGCGGAATCTTTTAAAGGAAGGATTGTGGTATGGTTCGGGGATATTACGACGATTGAAGCCGATGCCATTGTTAATGCTTGTAATAGTAAATTATTGGGTTGTTTTCAACCGCTTCATAATTGTGTGGATAACGCTATTCATTCGGCTGCGGGATTACAGGTGCGGAGAGATTTGATGGAAGTTATGGAACAACAGGGTTATGATGAACCGAATGGAAGAGTAAAGGTGACTAGAGGGTATAATTTGCCGAGTCGATATATTTTTCATACGGTTGGTCCTGTGGCAGGGAAAGTTCCTTCTTCGAAAAATCAACAAGATTTGAAAAGTTGTTATGAAGTTTGTTTAAAACAAGCCGATGAATTGAAATTAAAAAGTATTGCATTTTGTAATATTTCTACCGGTGTTTACGGATATCCTATTCAAGAGGCTTGTTCGATTGCGATAAAAACGGTAAAAGAGTATTTGGAGAATTCCGACTCTATGTTGGAAAAAGTGATTTTTACTTGTTTTTCTAAAGGGGATTATGATGTTTATGTCAAAGAAATGGAAAAATTGGATTAATGAAGCGGATGCCATTGTAATTGGGGCAGGGGCAGGGCTTTCGACGGCTGCCGGATTGGAATATGGTGGTAAAACTTTTTTAAATTATTTTCAATATATGAAAGATTTATATGGATATGAAGATATGTATTCTGCGGGAATTCATTCTTTTTCTTCTTTGGAAGAACAATGGGGATATTGGGCGAAGTTTATTTATATTAATCGGTATAAGCCAAAGGGGTTACCGTTGTATAAAAAGATATTTCAACTTTTTAAAGATAGGAATTATTTTGTAATAACGACCAATGTGGATCATCAATTTCAAAAGAGCGGTTTTGATAAAAAACGGCTATTTTATACACAAGGAGATTACGGATTATTTCAATGTAGCAAGCCGTGTCATAATAAAACATATGATAATGAGAAAAGTATAATGGAAATGATTTCTAAAGAAAAAGAACATAAAATACCTACGGAAATGATTCCTTTATGCCCCAAATGCGGATTACCTATGTGTATGAATTTAAGAAGTGATGAAACGTTTGTGGAAGATGAGCAATGGCAAAAGGCTGCCGAACGATATGTCGATTTTCTAAGAGAAAATAAAGAGAGAAAAATCGTATTTTTAGAGTTGGGAGTGGGATTTAATACGCCTTCTATAATTAAGTTTCCTTTTATGCAGATGACGTATGAAATGCCGAATGCGCATTATATTTGTGTAAATAGGGGATATAATTCGGTTTATGATGAAATAAAAGAAAAATCGATGGTTTTGAATATGGATATTAATGATTTTATTAAAGAATATGAGGAAGAAGTATGATTGTTTCGATTGGAATGCGGACGGATATCGTCAGTTATTATACGCCATGGCTTTTAAAAAGAATAAAAGAAGGGTTTGCCTATAGTAGGAATCCGATTTATCCGTCTATGGTTTATCGAATTTCTTTAAAACCAGAAGATGTGGATACGATGATTTTTTGTTCTAAGAATTATAATCCGATTTTACCTTATATGGAAAATATAAAAAAAATATATCCTATCTATTGTTATTATACGATTACGGCTTATGAAAAAGATATAGAACCGAATGTCCCCGATATAGAAGAATCTGTTTCTACTTTAATTCGATTATCATCTATTGTAGGAAAACAGCGTGTGGCTTGGAGATATGATCCTATATTGTTTACAACGAAATATACGGTTCAAAAACATTTGGAACGGTTTGAATATTTATGCAGTCGGCTTTCCGCTTATGTGGATCGATGTATATTTAGTTTTGTGGAATATTATCCTCGATTTAAAACATATTTAAAAGAATATATTCCATTGAAACAAGAAGAAAAAGAAATGATTTTGAAAGGAATGGGAGAAATAGCCTTAAAATATGGTATTTTATTACAAAGTTGTGGAACCGATGAAGATTTTCAAATCAATCATATTCATTCTTCCGGTTGTGTAACGGCGGAGATTTTATCGAAAGCCAATGACATAGAGTTTAAAAATGTAAAACATAAAGGCATTCGTCAAGGTTGTCATTGTTTGGAACAAAGGAGCATAGGGGCATATGATAGTTGTTTGAGTGGGTGTCGATATTGTTATGCCAACAAAAAACCATATGAATGTTACAAGAATTATCAGATGCATGATGTGGATTCTCCTTTGTTGATCGGGCATTTACGAGAAGAGGATCAACTTATAGAACCTTCTTTGAAACGATATCGAATAAAAAAAGAACCTTCTTTATTTGATTTATAAAAAAATAACATAAAAATAAGATCAAAGAAATAGTTTTAAATAGGAGATGAGGTTGATGTGTACAGCCATTTCATTTAAAACGAAAGATCATTATTTCGGCAGAACTTTGGATTTGGAGTTTTCTTATAACGAAACCGTAACCATAACCCCTAGGAATTATTCATTTATTTTTCGAAAAGAGAAACCGATTACCTGTCATTATGCGATTATAGGAATGGCATATGTTTTGGAAAATTACCCATTATATTACGATGCGACAAATGAAAAAGGGTTGAGTGTTGCCGGATTGAATTTTCCTGAATATGCCAAATACAAGGAAATAACGGAAAATAAAGATAATATCGCCCCGTTTGAGTTTATTCCTTGGATTTTATGTCAATGTTCTACGGTTAAAGAAGTAAAAAAGTTATTGAAAAGGATCAATATTATTAATATGAATTTTAATTCGGATTTAATTTGTACCCCATTACATTTTATTGTTTCGGATAAATATGAATCGATAGTTGTTGAACCTACTTTACAAGATTTGAAAGTTTTTGATAATCCGGTCGGTGTTTTAACCAATAATCCGCCCTTTGATTTTCAAATGCTTCATTTGGTTCAATATATGGGTATTACAAATGAAGAACCGGTGAATCGGTTTTCCGATCAGTTGGATATTAAACCTTACAGCAGAGGAATGGGAACGATAGGGTTGCCGGGAGATTTTTCTTCTCCGTCCCGATTTGTTCGAGCGGCTTTTACGAAATTGAATTCGGTTTGTGATAATAGTGAATCAGATAGTTTGAGTCAGTTTTATAGGATATTGGATTCGGTGAATCAACAGCGAGGGTGTTGTAAAGCGAATGAGAAATACGTATATACTATATATACATCTTGTTGTAATACAGATAAAGGAATTTATTATTATACGACGTATGAGAATAATCAAATATCGGCGGTTTATTTATATAATGAGAATTTAGAAGGCTATGATTTGGTTTCTTATCCTTTGGTAAAACAACAAAGTGTATTTGTTCATAATCCGATAAAATAATTGTCTTTTCAGAAAGTATTTTATATAATATATTTGAGGTGGGGGTTATGAAAAATAATTTATCCATAACCGAAATAAAAGAATCATTGGAATATAAAATTTTACACAATCGTTTTCTTTTTTATATCTTTTTATATTTGGGTTTTATCGTTGTTACGTCAGTGATTTTATTTTTTAGTGCTTTGAATAGGAGAGAGTGGTTTATTTTCTTTCTCGGCATCGGAATTTTGAATTTATTTAGTTTTTGGATTTTGATTTTCGCTTTTTATTATTTATATCAATGTCATCGTATTTTAAAAAAATATCAAACGATGCCTCTTGTGGTATTGCAATTAAAAAATTTTTCTAATTTTTATTTTGCTCGTCAGTTTTATTTTTTTTCGGAACTGGCAGTTGAAGATAAAAAGATTGTTGCTGAAACAAGGGCGATATTTTCAGGATTTGGATATTTGTGTTTGGCACTGGAAGATTTTAATCAAAAAGAAGTATATGGGTTATACGATGAAGAGAAAAATCGGATTTTTCTCTTATATTTGAAAAAAGATAAAAATTATAGTGTATAAAATAAAAAAAATCACATACTAAAAAAGGAATGTGAGGAAAAAATATGAAATTTTTAAGATGTAAAGCGTGTCAAAATACGCTTTTTTTGAAAGAAAATAACAATGATGTAAATTGTTGCGGAATGCCGATGGAAGAATTAACCCCGGGAGTAAGCGATGGAGCAGAAGAAAAACATATTCCTGTTCTACAACAAGACGGAAATAGGGTGCTTGTTCAAGTAGGAAGTGTGGAACACCCTATGTTAGATATCCATTATATTGAATGGATTGGTTTGGAAAGTCAAAATGGATTTCAAATAAAATGGCTTCACCCCAATGAAGAACCGAAAGCGGAATTTGTTTTAACGGGAAATGAGCAAGTTATATCGGTATATGAGTATTGTAACATTCATGGGTTATGGAAGAAGTAGATAATAGAAAAGTTCGGAATGCTGATTAAGATTCCGAACTTTTTTCTTCCGCAAAGTTTATTTTTTTGAATAAAATAATAAAACAAATTAAATGTACTCCTGCGGTTATGATCCAAGAAATAGGATAAGATATAGCTAATCCTGAAATAGAATGAAAGGCATCTTGTTTAAATATAGTATAAATCCAAATGATTCTCAGTCCGCAAGCCCCGCAAAGAGAAACGATTGTCGGCAATACTGAATAACCGATTCCTCTAAGGGCATAGGCAAATACGTCCATAAAACCGCATAGGAAATATGTTAATGCGATAATATATAATCGTTGTGATCCGGCTTCTAATGCTTTATCGGTATGAATATAGAGCCGAAGTAGAGGATCTTTGAGAAGTAAAATAAGGATTCCTACGGTAAAATTCATACATAATACCAATAAAATGGCATATAGAATGGATTTTTTTATATTTTGTCTTTTTTGAGCCCCGTAATTTGCCGAAACAAAGGCAACGCACCCTTGAGCAACGGAGTTCATTGCCGTATAAATAAACCCTTCTAAAGAAGAGGAGGCTCCATTTCCGTCCATTACATCGGTTCCTAAACTATTAATACTGGATTGAATTAAAACATTGGATAGGGAAAAGATTGCCCCTTGTAAACCGGCCGGAAAACCTATTTTTGCGATTTCAATCGCTTCTCTTTTATAAAAGCGAAGTTCTTTCCATTTGAAATGGAAAAATCCTTTATTGCGAAGTAAACAAATAACGATAAGGAGTGCAGAGATTCCTTGTGATATAATGGTCGCTAAGGCAACACCGGGAACATCTAAATGAAAAACGATAACAAATAATAGATTTAAAGCGATATTAAATATACCGGCAAATGTTAAAAAATAGAATGGTCGTCTTGTATCTCCTACGGCTCGCAATAAAGAAGCCCCGAAATTGTATATCATTGAGAAAGGGAGTCCCATAAAATAAATCATTAAATATTTGGAAGAAAGGTCTAAAACTTCTACCGGGGTATTCATCCAAATTAAAAAGTAACGAGAACAAAAGACACCGAATAAACCAATCAAAATACCGAAAATGACGGAAAAAATCATAGATGTATATACTACTTTTTGACCTCTTTCTTTGTTTTGTTCTCCATAACAACGTGCCATCAATACATTTGCCCCAACGCTAAGTCCCAAAAACAATTCGACAATTAAATTGATTAAGGCGTTGGTAGAAGAAATTGCGGCAACGGAATGGTTAGATCCGAACATACCGCATACGATTAAATCGGCGGCATTGTATAGTAATTGTAATATTCCCGATAATACGAGCGGTATGGAAAATATAAATAGTTTTTTAAATAGATTCCCACTTGTCATATCCATTTCTAAATGTTTTGTCATACAAACACCTCTTAAAAATCCTAATAACTTTTTTCGAAAATCCTTTAAAATTATACAACTTTGTATTAATATAGTAAAGAGGTATAAGAAAGAAAAGGAGTAAGTGAAAACGATGAAAGAAGAAATAGATAAATTAGAGGCTATTCAAGAGGAATTGAATCAGTTTATGAACGCTTTAATTCAAAAATATGGTTCTATGACAAGAGAAGTGGTATTTGCGGGAATGATTATAAAAAAGACATTGGATATACTGGCGGTTTCCGCATTTACATTGAAACAAAATATTATCAGTGTTCAGATTTCTCTTATTCGTTTATTATGTGATAATTGTTTGGCAATTCAAGCGGGAATGGAATTGGGACTTGCAAAAATGATGGAATTGATTACAACCAATCAGAAGGTTTCTTCTATTGCGGTAGACGAAGAACAGTTTATGACCGATGGGTATTTGAAACGACTGGTTTCCAAAACATATTCGGGATTTGATCGTCTATATAATTTCGCTTGTGAAAGTGTTCATTTTTCCAAACAAGCGTTAGGGAGTGCGTTTCAAAATGAAAATGGTAAGATTAAAATGAATTTGGAGATAGGAAATAAAGAATTAAAAGAAGAAATGATTTATAATAATTCTCAACTTATCACATTATGTAAGGTTATATTGGATATGTTAAAAAGGCTATGTTTAAAGAAATAGTAATGCAAAATTGACAAGATTTTAAAAATGTTGTAAAATAACTGTGAAATCGGTTTCATTTTAGGGGCGGTGCATACCATGAACAAAGAAGAATTAAAAAAGAATCCTTTTTTTAAAAATCAAAATTTAGATTATGCGTATGATAGTTTAACCAAAGTGTTAAATCGTGAAATAATCAGTTCTTATTTGCATTATTTGATTGAGAAAAAAAGACCTTTCAGTATTTGCTTGTCTGACATAGATAATTTTAAATATATCAATGATACTTATGGTCATATAGTAGGAGATAAAGTTTTATATGAATTTGCCCAAAAAATAGAACATTCTATGGGAGATAAATGTGTTGTCGGTCGATATGGTGGCGATGAATTTATGATTATTGCCGAAAATATTATCGAATATGAAGAAATATGGGATATTTGTCATAGATTGAATAAAGATATGGTTCAATTACAAATCGAAAATTTTAGTGATTTGTCTATTACCGTTACCACAGGAATTTCACGGTTTCCGATTGATGGTAAAACGTATGAGGATTTGGTAGGTACAGCGGATAAAGCATTATATCGTGGGAAAACCAAAGGAAGAAATTGTTTTATCATTTATTTAAAAGAAAAACATGCCAATATAGAACTTATGAGAGATACAGATGTGGCGTTTAATTCTATGGATATGCATATTAAAATCTTTGATTTATTGACGGATAAGAATCTTTCTTTAGACGAAAGTGTTACACGGGTATTGCGGTATTTGTCTACCAATCTTATGATCGATCATTTATGTTTGGAAACAAAAAAAGATTTATTTATTCCTACGACTCACGCTTTGGCGGTAAAAAAGAAGTTTGAACATATTCCCAATGATTTATTGGTGGAGGTTTTAAATACTTCGGGATTATTTTATATGAATCAAAAGAAGATTTTGTTACAATCGAAAAATGATAAATTATATGAATGTTTGGTGGACCAAAAGATAGAATCTTTATTTCTTTGTAAGATTGAAGCGTATGGTCATTACTATGGTATATTGCGGGCAGATATGACCGGTAAGGCAAGGATTTGGCAGTTTTCGGAAATGGATTTATTGGTTACTGCCGCTAAATTGATTGGCGTATTATTGTATCATAATAATAAACAAGTAGAAGAATTAAAGAAGTTTTAATGGAATATAGAAAACCCAATGATTTTCTCTCTCAATCATTGGGTTTTTATAATGCGTCGATTTCTTTTTTTAATTCTTCCAAAATATTTTCTTCTTTGATTTTACGTATGATTTTTCCTTTTTTGAAAATCAGTGCTTCGCCGATGCCTCCAGCGATTCCTAGATCGGCTTCTTTGGCTTCCCCCGGACCATTTACTGCACACCCCATAACAGCAATGTGAATATTTTTATGTATGGTTTGGAGATATTCTTCGACTTGTTTGGCGATAGGTATTAAATGAATTTGTGTTCTTCCGCAGGTAGGACAAGAAGTAAGTGTCGGAATGTTTTGTTTTAGTCCCAGTTCTTTTAAAATGATTTTGGCAGCCATCACTTCGTATTTGGGATCATCGGTCAAAGAAACACGAATGGTATTTCCGATACCCATATCCAAGATTTTAGATAGTCCGATAGAGGAAGTGATTAATCCTTTAAATGCGGTACCGGCTTCCGTAATTCCGATATGCAAAGGATATGGAAATGTTTTGGAAGCCAAATCATAGGCAGCGATACTTAATTCGATGGAAGAGGCTTTTAACGACAACACGATGTTATGAAAATCGAGTTCTTCCAAAATGTCGATGTGGTGTTTGGCTGCCGATATCATACTTTCTGCCGTAAGGGGCATTCCTTTGGGAAGAGAACCGGAATTAACACCGATACGGATTGGAATGTTTTTTTCTTTACAAAGTGTTACGATTTCTTTGATTTTATTTTTATCGGAAATGTTTCCGGGATTTAGTCGTATTTTATCGACTCCGGATTGAATGGATAAAATAGCCAGTTCCGGATCGAAATGAATATCGGCGACTAAAGGGATATGAATGTTTTTTTTGATTTGTTGGATTGCCAAGGCGTCTTCTTTATCCAATACGGCAACCCGAATGATGTCGCACCCCAGTTGTTCTAACTGTAAAATTTGGTTAACGGTGGATTCTACATCTTTGGTTTTAGTGTTGGTCATACTTTGAATGGCAATCGGATTATTTCCACCGATTTTAATATTTCCGATGGAAACGATAGAAGTTTGTTGTCTTGTAGTCATAAAATCACCCAATTTATTATACTATATAATGGAAAAATTTAAAAGCGTATGAAATGTTGAAAAAAAAGAAAAAATTTTGTTGCAATAACGTTTTTTGTTTGTTATAATACATAAGGAAGTAATCTTTAGGTCTGGAGGGAAGAAATATGCGTGATTTAGTAAAATTGGTTTGTTCCGAATGTAAAAACGAGAATTACTATACGGACAAGAATAAAAAGACTACTCCTGAAAGAATGGAGATTAAAAAATATTGTCCTCATTGTAAAAAACATACAATTCATAAGGAGAAAAAATAATAAAAGCTGTTTAGGCTTTTTTTATTTTATGGTTAAAATATGATAGAAACGATTATTACCGGCAGTTTTAATACAAATACATATATTATCAGTAATCAAGGGGAATGTATTGTCGTTGATCCAGGAATGGATTTTGCGGAAGCGGCAAAAAAGATAAAAGAAAAATATGATGTGGTGGCAATTTTAATCACTCATGGACATATTGATCATATCGATGGTATACAATATTTTAATGTTCCTGTATATATTCACGAAGCGGAAGAAGACTTTTTGTCTGATCCTACGCTTTCTTTGTATTCTCAAATGGATTTGAGATTCCCGTTTCAAAGAGAGAACTTGGATATTCATTTGGTTAAAGAAGGAGATAAATTATCTCTTATCGGGTATGAATTTGAGGTTTTGCATACCCCGGGACATACAAGGGGTAGTGTTTGTTATTGTTATAAGAATAAGGTTCTTACGGGAGATACGATGTTTCATCATTCTTGTGGAAGAGTGGATTTTCCTACGGGGGATTCTTTGGCAATGAATCGAAGCCTGCATAAGATATTACAACATTATCCCGATTTTTATGATATTTATCCCGGACATGAGGAGAAATCCACCATTAAACAAGAGCGGAGTAATCCGTTTTTATAAGGAGTGAGAGAATTGAAACAATTCATTTTGAAAGAAAATTATGTTTCCAAATTGAATTTGTTGGAAACGGAGAAAGCGATTAAGTTTGTAAAAGATACATTTGAGAGAGAATTGGCTCGTAAACTGAATTTAACTAGAGTTTCGGCCCCGTTGTTTGTTTTTCCTTCTACCGGTTTGAATGATAATTTAAATGGGTATGAAAGAAGGGTATCTTTTGATGTGAAGGATATTCCGGAAGAAGTTGAAGTGGTTCAAAGTTTGGCCAAATGGAAAAGAAATGCGTTAGCCAAATATGGTTTTCAAGAAGGATATGGACTTTATACGGATATGAATGCCATTCGAAGAGATGAGGAATTGGATTCTATTCATTCGGCGTATGTGGATCAATGGGATTGGGAAAAAATTATCAAGAAAGAAGATCGAACGCTTTCGTTTTTAAAACAGATGGTGAGAAAGATTTATGCCGTTTTAAAAAATGTAGAAAAAAAGGTTTGTAAAGAATATCCTATTTTAACTCCGTCTTTGCCAGATAAAATTTATTTTATTACTACTAAGGAATTGGAAAAAGAATATCCGAATTTAACACCGAAGGAAAGAGAATATGCCATAGTAAAGAAGTATAAAGCCGTTTTTGTTATGCAAATCGGCGGTAAATTGAAAAACGGGTTACCGCATGACGGGAGAGCGGCGGATTATGATGATTGGAAATTGAATGGAGATATTATCTTATATTATGATGTATTGGATATCGCATATGAGATTTCTTCGATGGGTATTCGAGTAGATGAACATTCGATTGTAAAACAATTAAAAGAAAAGAAAGAAGAAGAAAAACTGGATAATGAGTATGTTCGTAATATTCTCTCTTTAAAATTACCATATACTATTGGTGGTGGAATCGGGCAATCTCGGATATGTATGTTTATGCTTCGAAAGGCACATATCGGTGAAGTTCAAGCATCTATATGGTCTAAAGAGGATTTGGAAGCACTGGAAAAGTGTAATATTCATTTGTTGTAAAAAGGAACCGGATTAAAATAATTCGGTTTTTTTATTTTTTAGCACTTTTTAGTTGACAGTGCCAAAACGATAGTTTATAATATAATTGCACTTGGAAAAAAGAGTGCTAGATTTGAGGTGAACGTTGTGCTATCGGATCGACAAAAATTGATTTTGAAAGCCATCATCGAAGAATATGTTACGTCGAATGAACCGGTTGGTTCGAAAATGTTGACGAATAAACCGTATTTGGATTTTTCTTCCGCAACTATACGGTATGATATGCAACATTTGGAAGAAGATGGCTATTTGGAAAAGACACATACATCTTCCGGAAGAATCCCTTCTCAAAGCGGATATCGGTATTATGTAGATCATTTGATTATTCGAGATGATGAAGTAACTCAATATTTTAAATATATTGACGATATTTTGGCGGATAAAAGAATTACGAAGGAAGAAACTTTAAAAAAACTTACGGATTTTTTAAGTCAACTTACCGGTTATTATGCGGCTATTATAGGATCGTCGAATGATTTTGCGAAAATTATGAAGATGGAAATTGTTCCATTGAGCGATCGAGAAGCGGTGCTTTTGATTGTTACAAATAACGGTGTCGTTCAATCGCAAAAAATTTCTATTCCCGAAGGGTATAAAATGGACGATTTATTGCGTATAATACAAATGTTTGATAGTGCGATGTATGATCATTCCGTTTATGAGATTCGAGATATTTTATCCAAAGAGGCCGCTAAGCCGAGAATTCGACAAATGGTGGATTTTCGAGATGATATATTGAATTTTATGATAAAAGGATTTTCCCGATTTTTGAATGCGGAAACGTATGAATCCGGATTATCTAGATTATTCAATCACCCCGAATTTCAAGATTATCAAATTATGCAGAAGATATTGAAAGCGGTAGACAACGATTCGATGAAAAGTTTTGTTGCCAACGGCGGTGGATTGAAAGTTCATATTGGTAGTGAAAATTTATGTAATGGTTTGGAAACTTGTTCTATTGTATCGGTTCCTTATTATATAGGGGAAAATGAGTATGGAACGATTGTGTTGGTAGGACCGACTAGAATGAATTATAGGGGAGTTATACCATTACTAGAATATGTTGCGAAGAGTATGACAAAATTATATAAATAGGTAGGTGTTGAATTTGGCAGAAGAGGTAAAAGAAGATAAGGTAGAAGAAAAGGAAGAAATTCAAGAAGAAGCTTCGGAAAATTCGGAAGAACCAAAAAAAGAGAAAAAGAATAAATATAAAGAACAAGTTGTTAAACTTGAAGCGGAACTTGCCAATTTGAAGAATGAATATTTAAAAGTGTATGCCGAAATGGAAAACACGAAGAAGCGATTAAAAGAAGAAGCGATTAAAGATCGTAAATATGCTTCTCAAAAAGTGGTTGGGGATTTGATTAATCCTATCGATATGCTGATTCAAATTGTCAATATGCCGACGGATAGTCCGGAAGTTCAAAATTATCAAGTTGGATTTCAAATGATTGCCAATCAGTTGGTAGATATTTTAAAGTCTGAGGGATTATCACCTATTGAGGCTTTAGGAAAAGAGTTTGATCCGAATGTAATGCATGCGGTTCAAACGGAAGAAAGTGAAGATGCCGAAAACATAGTTCTTAAAGTTATGCAACAAGGATATATGTTCAAGGATAGAGTTTTAAGACCGGCTATGGTTGTTGTTAGTAAAAAGAAAGAAGAAAAGAAAGAGGATGAATAATTATGTCAAATAAGGTTATTGGTATTGATTTAGGAACAACAAATTCATGTGTATGTATTATGGAAGCGGGAGAATCTAAGGTTATTCCCAATGCGGAAGGTGTTAGAACCACCCCGTCTGTTGTAGCATTTAAGGGAGATGAAATTCAAGTTGGTGATGTCGCAAAACGTCAGGCTATTACCAATCCGAATACGGTATCTTCTATTAAACGTCATATGGGAGATTCTACTTACAGAGTAGATATTAATGGAAAGAAATATACTCCTCAAGAGATTTCCGCTATGATTTTGCAGAATTTAAAAAAGACTGCCGAAGCATATTTAGGTGAAACGGTAGATAAGGCTGTAATTACCGTTCCGGCATATTTTAATGATGCTCAACGTCAAGCAACAAAAGATGCTGGTAAGATTGCCGGTTTGGAAGTATTGAGAATAATCAACGAACCTACTGCCGCTGCTTTGGCTTATGGTATTGATAAGACGGATAAAGAACAAACTGTATTGGTATTCGATTTAGGTGGTGGTACATTCGATGTTTCTATTTTGTCTTTGGCAGACGGAACATTCGAAGTATTGGCTACTGCCGGTGATAATGTATTGGGTGGCGACGATTTCGATAAGGTTATTATGGATTGGTTGGTATCCGAATTTAAAGCAGAATCCGGTGTGGATTTATCACAAGACAAGATGGCTTTACAAAGATTAAAAGATGCTGCCGAAAAGGCAAAGAAAGATTTGTCCGGTGTAACTTCTGTTGAAATCAGTTTACCATTCATTTCTATGAGTCCTACTTCTGGACCTTTACATTTAAATCGTACATTATCTAGAGCGAAATTCGATGATTTGACTCGTCATTTGGTCGATCGTTGTTTGGGACCGGTACGTCGTGCATTAAAAGATGCGAAGTTAACTCCGAAGGATTTGGATCAAGTTTTATTGGTCGGTGGTTCTACTCGTATTCCGGCTGTTCAAGAATTGGTTCGTAAGGAATTGAATAAAGAACCGAATAAATCCGTTAATCCGGACGAAGTTGTCGCTATGGGTGCCGCTATTCAAGGTGGTGTATTGACCGGTGATGTAAAAGACGTATTGTTATTAGATGTTACACCATTGTCTTTGGGTATTGAAACTTTAGGTGGTGTATTTACAAAATTGATTGAAAGAAATACGACTATTCCTTGTTCAAAAAGTCAAGTATTCTCTACCGCCGCAGATAATCAACCGGCAGTAGATATCCATGTATTACAAGGAGAAAGACCGATGGCTGCCGATAATAAGACATTGGGTAGATTCCAGTTGGGCGATATTCCGGCTGCTCCACGTGGTGTTCCTCAAATCGAAGTTAAATTCGATATTGATGCGAATGGTATTGTTAATGTTTCCGCAAAAAATTTAGGAACGGGAAAAGAACAAAAGATTACTATTCAAAGTGGTTCCGGATTGTCTGATGCCGAAATTGAAAGAATGGTTAAGGAAGCCGAAGAAAATGCCGAAGCCGATAAGGCTCGTAAGGAAGAAGCGGATTTAATCAATGAAGCCAATCAGTTGATTTTCCAAACAAAGAAAGCATTAAATGATTTAAAGAATGTCGATCCGACCGAAAAAGAAAATGCTGAAAGTTTATGTGCCGATTTGGAAAAGGCAGTGGAGTCTAAGAATATCGTCGATATTCGTCAAAAGAAAGAGGCTTTGGAAAAGGTCGCTCAAGATATTGCCGTAAAGGCATATCAACAAACTCAAGAGAGTCAAACAAATACGCAAGATTCTTCTAACAGTAAAAAAGATGATGCGGTAGACGCTGATTTTTCTGATGTACAATAATAAAATGTAGAACCATTTGGTTCTTATTGCGTGAGGTGAGTGTATGGCAAAAAGAGATTATTATGAGGTATTAGGCTTACAAAAAGGGGCAAGTCAGGAAGAGATTCGTAAGGCATATCGACAATTAGCCAAAAAATATCATCCGGATATTAATAAAGAGCCGGGAGCCGAAGAGAAATTCAAGGAAATCAATGAAGCCTATGACACTCTATCCGATGAGCAAAAAAGGGCTAGATATGATCAATTTGGACCAGATGATCCGACGGGTGGATTTAACGGCGGAGGCGGGTTCAGTGGTGGATTCGGTTTTGGCGGATTCGACGATATTATCAATTCTTTCTTTGGCGGCGGCGGAAGGCGTAGTGGAAATGAAACTCGTCAAGGTGCCGACGTAGAGAAACAAATGAATATTACTTTCGAAGAAGCCGTATTCGGCTGTAAGAAAAAAATTCGTTTATCTGTAGACGAAGAATGTATTCAATGCGGTGGAACAGGTGCGGCGTCCAAAAATGACATTAAAACTTGTTCCAAGTGTGGCGGTAAAGGAAGAGTATTTATTCGCCAACAAACCATTTTCGGTTCTTCAACGGTTCAAACAAATTGTCCGGATTGTAACGGTAAAGGAAAGATTGTAACAAAGAAATGTGAAACTTGCGGTGGTAAAGGAAGAGTAAGAAAAACCAAAGATGTTGAGGTAACCATTCCTGCCGGAATTCAGACTGGTATGACGCTTCGTATGGAAGGATACGGAGAAACCGGTTATAATGGCGGACCGAATGGAGATTTGTATATTTCCTTTATTTGTGGAGAACATAAAAATTTTGTTCGAGATGGTCAAAATATTATATTGGAAATTCCGATTAGTTTTACTCAAGCGGCTTTGGGAGATACCATTGAAGTTCCGACGATTGATGGGAATGTATCTTTAAGAATTCCTGCGGGAACTCAATCTGGAACCAAATTCCGCTTGCGTGGTAAAGGAACGAAAAATCCAAAAGGCGGTATTACTCGAGGAGATCAAATCGTTGTTACCAATGTGGAAACCCCTACCAGTTTAACGAATGAAGAAAAGAAGTTGTTTGAACAACTTGGAAATGTTCAAAAGGCAGAAAAGAAATCGCCTTGGGAAAAGTTTAAAAATTTATTCAAATAGGAATCATAAAAGTATGCACACAAAAGCATACTTTTATTTTTGTTTTTTGTAAAAAATGATATAATAGTTATGAAATGGTGGGATTGAAATGAGCGTTATTGATTTTGATTTTTATGCCGATGTGTCTAAGAAAAATTCAAAAGGATTTAACGATGCTTTACCGATAGGAAATGGACATATCGGGGCAATGATATATGGTGATCCACAAAAGGATAAAATGGTATTGAATGAAAATACGTTTTGGCTAGGTAAAAAAGGAAGAATACGAGCCTCTGCTGATTTTTATTCCAATTATCGTAAAGTAAGAGAATATATTTTAAATAATCAGTATGAAGAAGCCGAACGATTGGCGGAAATTGGATTGATGCCGAATCCAAAAGGAGAAGCCATCTATTCTACGGCAGGTTTATTATGGTTGGAAACCATTTCGACGAATGTAAAGAATTATCACCGCAAATTGGATATGAAACAAGGATTAGTAGAGATTACATTTGATTGTGATGAAGGGAAAAAGAAAAGAACATTTTTGGCATCTTATCCAAAGGATTGTATATATATTTGTTATGAAAGTGATAGAGAAGAAGTTTTAAAAATTCAATTTGATCGAGAAAAAGGAATAGATAAGAATTATGTAGATAAAGATAAACTATTTTTGATTTACGGATTCAATCAAAAAGACACTTTGATCCTCGGTGCTAAAGTAGTGGCAAAGGAAGTTACTTCGATTGGAAGTACGCTTCTGGCTAAAGGAAAAAAGATTGAAATTTTATTATCTATGGCTACGAATTTGTATCATAAAAATGTCAAAAAATATGTTTTAAGCCGATTAAATCAACTCGGAAAAACAGATATGGTAGAAGAGGCTATCAAAGATTATCAAAAACTTTATCAACGACAAGAATTACAATGTGATTGTCCGAATATAAAACGAATGTATGATTTTTCTCGGTATTTGATGATTTCTTCTTCTCGAAAGAATTTGCCGGCTAATCTTCAAGGGCTTTGGAATCAGGATATATATCCTTCTTGGGATAGTAAATATACGTTAAATATTAATTTGGAAATGAATTATTGGGGTGTTTTTGAAAGTCAATTATTTGAATGTAGTCAACCGGTATTTCATTTATTGAAAAAAATGGATAAAAATGGGAAAAGAGTTGCGAGAAGGTTATATCATGTAAAGGGATTTGTTGCACATCATAATACGGATATTTACGGAGATTGTTATCTACAGGACCATTATTTACCGGCTACTGTTTGGATATTGGGTGGGGCTTGGTTGAGTTTAATGATTTTTGAAGCCTATGAATATACGCAAGATATAAAATTTTTAAAAAAATATGGGTATATTTTAGCGGATTCGGCAGAATTTTTATCCAATATGCTTATTTTAGATGCCGGAGAATATGTGTTATGTCCGTCATTATCTCCGGAGAATAGTTTTTATTGGAACGATAAGGTTTATCATTTGACTAAAGGAAGCACAATGGATCAACAGATCATAAATGATGTATTTCAAGCGGTTTTAAAAATGAAAGATCTAATCCCGATATCTTCGAAATTGGTTCGTAAGATAGAAGAGATTCTCCCGAAATTGGCGAAGACAAGATTAACAGACGATGGTAGAATCGCAGAATGGAAATTACCATTGAAAGAAGCGGAAAAGGGACATCGACATCTTTCTCATTTATATGGTCTTTTTCCGTCCGATCAATTCGACGATGAATTGAAACGAGCGGCTTTAAAAAGTTTGAATACCCGATTGGAAAATGGCAGTGGCCATACTGGGTGGTCCAAAGCGTGGATTATATGCCTTTATGCTCGGTTACATAAAGCGGAAGAGGTTTGGAAAAATTTTGAAGAATTTATGCGGTGTTCTACATCGAGAGTAGGGCTTGATTTACATCCGCCTTTTCAAATCGATGGGAATTTCGGTGTTGGAAAAGCGATATTGGAAATGGTTGTTCATATAAACGAAGATACAATAGAGATTTTGCCGGCATTGCCAAAAGAAATTCAATATATTGAATGGAAAGGAATTGCTTTGAAGGGCGGATATATTTTAGATATTACAGTGAATAGACCGAATGTAAATATTGTAATTTCAAGTAATAAGTGTGTCCAATTGAAATGCATCTATCAAGAAAAAGAATCTATATTGGAACTTATGAAAGGGAAAAACACATTTACTTTTCAATAGGATATATTTTTCGATGAATAGGCATGCTTGAAATTTGCTTTAATTTCATATATAATAGAAAAATAGAAAACGGAGGATTGGAAAATGGAAAAAAATCAATTCGAATTATTAGATGAGGCAGAACAAGATCTTAAGGTAGAAACTCCACAGGAACCTCAATTAAAGGAATATGAAAAATTATTAATATTGGAAAGAAATCGAAAAGATTTAGATAAGGCTAAAAACCTTGTTAAATTTGGTTGTTTCGAACAAAAACAAGAGAATACGTTAGATTTTGATATGCTGGAATTAATTCCTCTTGCGAAAAAATACAGAGGGTTGTATCAATTATATCGTAATGTAGATACTATGCAGTTATTATTTGTATGTCCTTTGGTAGAAGATAATAAAGGGGATACCGATGAACGTAAGGATTTAAAACCTTACGGATATGATGTTATTTATTTGGAAGTAATGGATAATGAAACGTATCAAATGGTATCTAAAGCCGCTAAAAACAATTTAAGTAATGTGGTGTCTTTTGGATATCGGGCAAGTTTTATTATTTATTTTATATATTGTGCTTTTACGTTGGCTTATTTTATTTATAATTTAATCGCTCAAAACGCAAGTAATTTCTTAGCGGCTTTATTTGGAGCTTTTTATTATAGTGCAAGTTATTTTGTCGGCTTTTTGGTAGCAACGCCTATTTTGGTATTGTTGATGATGAAATACAGAAAATATAAGGCTGAATAATTATGCAAAAATATTTTGTATCCGAAAATGATTTTTTGAATAAAAGAATAACGGGCGATGATGTTTTTCATATTCGTTCGGTAATGCGATATCGAATAAAAGACCAAATCCTTGTCAGCAATCAATCTAAGACGGTTTTATGTGAAATCCGTTCGATTTCCGATAAAGAAATCGGATATGAAATTTTATGTGAAGAAAACGGCAATCATGAATTGCCTTTTTTTACCTCTATTATTCAAGGCTATCCCAAAAAAGATAAATTGGAAGATATTATTCAACATGGAACGGAGTTGGGTGTTTCGGAAATTATTCCTACAATTATGAAAAGAAGCGTATTCAAATTGGAAGAAAAGAAAAAAGAATCCAAGAGATTTCGTTTTATGAAAATAGCGAAAGAGGCTGCCGAACAAAGTAATCGAGATAGAATTCCGATTATAGGAGATATTCAATATTTGAACCAAATTGATTTTTCGTCTTATACTGTGAAGTTGGTTTGTTATGAGGAGGAAGCAAAACATGCAAATCAAAGTCGATTGAAAGAAATTGTTTCCTCTTTAAAACCGAATGATCGGATTGCGATTGTGGTTGGTCCGGAGGGTGGAATAGCGGAAGAAGAGATTGCTTTTTTAAAGGAAAACGGATTTATTCCTGTTTCTTTGGGTAAACGTATATTGCGAACGGAAACGGTTGTCTTTTATTGCCTTAGTGTTTTGGGATATGAGTGGGAGTTATTATGAAAAGAATAGGATTTATTACTTTGGGGTGTAAAGTTAATATTTATGAATCCAATGCGTTAAAAAACGAACTCATTCAAAGAGGATATGAAGTAACGGAGGCAGAAGAAGGTTGTGATGCGTATATTATCAATACTTGTTCCGTAACGAATATGGCTGACGCCAAAAGCCGAAAGATGATTCATAAAGCGAAGAAATTCAATCCCGATGCGATTATATGTGCGATGGGGTGTTATGTTCAAACCAATCCCGATGCTCAAAATATAGAAGGAGTAGATATTTTAATCGGAAATGGAAATAAAAAAGAAGCCATTGAACAGTTGGAAAGAAGATTTAAGGAAAAGAATACGGAGAAGTATTGTAATATCATAGATATTTTAAATCAAATGGAATATGAACCGTTAGAAGTAACGACTTATGATCATACAAGAGCGTTTGTAAAAATAGAGGATGGTTGTGAAAATTTCTGTACATATTGTATTATTCCTTATGCTCGAGGACCGGTTCGCTGTAAGAAAGCCCAAGAGGTAATTGCGGAATTGAAACGGATTTGCGAACAAGGGTATAAAGAAGTAGTTCTTGCGGGAATCCATACGGGAAGGTATAGAGATAATGATATAAATTTATCAGGTTTGATTCAAATGATTTTTGATTCTGTGCCGAAATTGGAAAGATTGCGGTTATCTTCTATCGAAATTAATGAAATTGACGAAGAGTTTATAGAATTATTACGGAAGTATCCTATTTTGGCGGATCATTTACATTTGCCGTTACAATCGGGAAGTGATGTGGTTTTACAAAAAATGGAAAGGAAATATGATACGGCCTTTTTTAGAAATAAGATTGAAAAGATTCGTGAAGTTCGCCCGAATATATCTATAACAACGGATATTATTGTCGGATTTCCTTATGAAACCGAAGAGGAATTCGAAAGAACAAAAGAATTTATTCAAACGATTCGTTTTTCTAAATTACATATTTTTCCGTATTCTATGCGTAAAAATACAAAGGCGGTTTTAATGCCTCAAATTCCTGAAAATATAAAAAAAATACGAACTGCGGAATTGATTGCGTTATCAAAACAATTAGAAGAAGAATATGCCGAGCGGTTTTTGAATACAGTTCAAGAAGTGATTGTAGAACAGGAATGGAATAAGGAAAAATGGATAGGGCATACTTCGAATTATTTGCCGGTAATTTTGGATAAAAATGGGATTAAAAGTGGAGAAAAGGTAGTAGTAAAATTATTAAAAGTAAAAGATTTGAAAGTATATGGAAAAATAAACGAAAAAATGTAGATTTTCAAAAAAAACTCTTTACAACCGATATTCCTTTATGTATAATAATATAGGAATTCGTCCTTGGAAGGAGGCTCAGTTATGCCAAAAATTGTTGTACGTGAAAAAGAAAGCATCGAAGATGCATTACGTAGATTTAAGCGTGATGTTTCTAGATCTGGTAACCTTCAAGAGGCGAAGAAACGTCAATATTATTTAAAGCCTAGCGATATGCGTAAGCAAAAGCGTCAAGAGGCTAGAAAAAAGTTTAAGTAAAAAAAGGGAGGTTAACTCCCTTCTTTTGTTTTAAGAAGGAAATAACCTGAAAACAAAAAAATTATTACAAGTTTTCATGGCCATGTGTGCCTTGAACGAAGTGAAAGGAATGAAACTTAAAATGAAAATTTTTATGATTGGGGATTCGACAATGAAATATAATAACTATTTTCGCTATCCTCAAACAGGTTGGGGACAAGAATTACATTTGTTTACCAAAAACGAATGGTTGATAGAAGATCATGCGGAAAATGGAAGAAGTACAAAAAGTTTTATTGAAGAAGGAAGATTCGATACGGTATTAAGTCGTATGGAAGCAGGGGATTTCGTTATTTGTCAATTCGGGCATAATGATGAAAAAAAACAAGATCCTTCCCGATATACCGAACCTTACGGAAGTTATCAAGCCAATTTAAAATATTTTGCGGATAAGGTAAAGGAAAAGAAAGGACATATTGTTTTTGCTACATCTATTACTCGTCATCAGTTTGTTGATGGAGTATGTGTGAATTCACATCAAGATTATCCACAGGCGATGAAGGATTTTTGTAAAGAAAATGGATATACTTGTGTGGATTTGAATGAAAAGACAATAGAATTATATAATCTTTTGGGAGAAGAAAAATCTAAAAAGTTTCATATGATATTTAAAGAAAAAGAATTTGGAAATTATCCGGAAGGAAAAGACGATCATTCTCATTTGGTTTATGTTGGAGCGATTATGGTTTGTGAATTGTTTGTTAAAGAGATTTATAAAACCGATGATCCGATTAAGAATTGTTTTTTGGATTTAGAGGAAATGGAAGAGATCGATTGGAAAATGTTGATAGATTGAGTATGACATTGGATTTTTGGATTAAAACAGTAGACTTGGAAGAGTATGAAATCATAAGTATGGAGTTAAATAATCATAAGTTGATTTTATGTTTATTGGGTTCTTCTCATTTGGCTTTGATTGCGAACGGATATCGTCCGGAAATGAATGTGGAATATCGGAAAACGTTTTGTTTTCATGATGTTTCTCTAAAAGATTATCGGTTTACCAAACCATATATTTTGGAATATTTAAAGAAGGAAAAGGATATATTTTATTTTAAATTATGTGGAGTGGAAGTGCGAATTCCAAATCAAAATATAGAAATTGAATAAAAAGAAAACGGGTATCCATTGATAAGAATTTTGTTTTTGGCATATAGTGTATTAGGTGATTATTTTGAATCGACATATATTGAAAAAACGAATTGGATTTATGATTGGATTAACCGTTTTTTTATTTTTGGTTATTGTTATAAAAATGGGGTTTATAACCTTTTATTCCTCCACTGAAATCAATAAAAAAGCATATGACTTATGGAGTAGAGAAATTCCGATATCCACTTCCAGAGGATTGATTTTAGATAGAAATGGAAAAGTAATAGTTGGGAATGAACTTTGTTATACGGTATCCTCTATTAACAAGCAAATCGAAAATGTCGATACCACCGCAACGATTTTAGCCGATATATTGGACTGCGACAGAGATAAGATTTTAACGCACATAACCAAAAAGAATTCCATCGAAATAATAAAGCCGGAAGGCAGAAGAATATCAAAAGAACTTGCGGATAAAATTGTGAAACAAAATTTAAAAGGAATTTATATAACGAGTGATAGTAAAAGATATTATCCGTATGGAAGTATGCTTGCCCAAGTGGTAGGGTTTTGCGGAATAGATATGGAAGGATTGGCAGGAATCGAATATATGTATGAGGATTTTTTGAAAAGCCAAAACGGTTCTTTATCTATTTATACCGACGCCAAAGGAAACTTAATGCATAATACCCTTTCGCAATTTAATGAAGCAACACCGGGAATGAATGTCTATTTAACCATCGATTTAAAACTTCAGGAAATATTAGATGCGGTAATACAAAAGGCAGTTTCTTTATATACGCCGAAACAAGTTATGGGATTAATGGTTTCGGTTAAAACAGGAGAAATATTGGCGATGACCTCTTATCCGTTTTACGAACCGAGTCATTATCAGGATTATGACAGTCAAATTTATAATCGAAATCTGCCTATATTCACACAATTTGAATTGGGATCTACCTTTAAAGTAATTACATATGCGGCAGCATTGGAAGAAAATTTGTTTGATTTAAACGATCATATTTATTGTGGAGGAAGCAGTGTAGTAGGGGATCGTAAAATTCGTTGTTGGAAAGCGGGAGGACATGGCAGTCAAACATTTTTAGAAGGAATTCAAAATTCTTGTAATGTATGTTTTATGGAATTGGGTAGAAGATTAGGTGTAGAAAAATTTTATGAATATTTAGAAAAATTCGGTATGTTGGAAAAAACAGGAATTGATTTACAAGGAGAAGGAAAATCGATTGTGGTAAAAAAAGAATCTTGTGGTCCGGTAGAACTTGCCACTCAAGCATTTGGTCAATCGAGCGCATATACCCCGATTCAACTGGCAATGGCGGCTATATCGGCAGTCAATGGCGGAGATTTATTAAAACCATATATTTTAAAAAAATTGGAAACATATGCGAATGAAATCGTCTATGAAAAAACCAAGACGATAAGAAAAGAAGTTATTTCCGATAAAACGTCGGATCTTATGAAGTATGCGTTGGAATGTGTTTGTGCGTTGGGAACGGGGCGAAATGCCTTTATCGAGGGGTATCGTGTAGGAGGAAAAACAGGAACCGCACAAGTCATATCTTCGACCGGTGGATATGAATCGGGACATTATATTTTATCTTTTTTGGGAATGGCACCGATGAATGATCCGGAAATATTGTGTTATTTGGCAATCGATAAACCACAAAATTGTACGCAATACGGAGGGGTGGTAGCCGCTCCGCTTGTTGGTGAAATTTTGGAACAAGCATTATCCTATTTAAAAATCAACAGGGATTATGACAATCAAATTGATAAGAATTTAAGATGGTTTTTGGATACACCTACATATCGTGTAGAAAATTATATAGGAAAAACGAAAAAGGAAATTAAGAATAATTCTTTTTATCATTTTGTATATTATGGGGAAGGAGATACGGTAATTTATCAATCTCCCAATGCGGGTGAAAAGATAAAAGAGGGAGATACGATTATGTTTTATATGGGGTAAATAATTTACCATTTTGAATTTATTGATAGTGAAATTCATTTCTAAATTATATATGAAATACACTTAAATGTTTTAGGTGCATTTTTTCTTGGCTATTAGTTTATGGTAATAAATAAGGGATATTATGTAGGTTTTTTATTAATTGATTTTATTCTTTTTTGCGATATAATGTAAGAAACGTGAAGGTAAATTAAGGAAGATAAAATGATGGCAGATAGTATTATTGAAATTAAACATTTAAAAAAATATTTTAAAGATGTAAAGGCAGTTGATGATATTTCTTTTTCAATTAAAAAGGGAGAATTTTTTGCTTTTCTCGGATTAAATGGGGCTGGGAAATCAACAACGATAAATATTTTATGTGGGCAATTAGAAAAAGATAGTGGAGAAGTTCGTATCGATGGTTTAAATTTGGATAAAGATCTTAGTAAAATTAAACCCAAACTTGGTGTTGTTTTTCAAAATTCACTTCTTGATTTAAAACTTACTGTTTTTGAGAATTTAAAATTTAAAGCGGATTTATATGGTTTGAGTAAGGAAAAATTTAAAGAAAATTTGAATTATCTTGCTGAGGCCTTAGAATTTAAAGACATTTTACATCGGTCTTTTTATAAATTAAGTGGTGGTCAAAAAAGAAGAGTTGATATCGCAAGGGCTTTGATTCATAATCCCGAGATTTTAATATTAGATGAACCGACTACGGGGTTAGATCCTAAAACAAGAATTTTGGTATGGAAACTTTTGTCTGATTTAAGACAAACAAAAGAACTTACTATTATTTTAACTACGCATTATATGGAAGAAGCTGATGAGGCAGATACGATTGTTATTATAGATAGCGGAAGAATTGTTGCCGACGATACACCGAATAATTTAAAGAATAAATATGCCAATGACTTTTTAAAAATATATAAGTATGATGAAACTTTACCGAATTTATTAGAAGAAGCCGGAATAAAATTCATAAAGACGGATAAGGTTTTGGAAATTGAATTGGATAATATAGAACAAGCCAAAGATATTATTATAAATTATGAGAAAAGTATTTTTGATTTTGAAGTTTTTAAAGGGAAAATGGATAATGTTTTTCTAAATATAACGGGTAAGGATTTGAAGGAGTAAGTAGTATGAATGGTGAAGTAAGAAAACTTTTTTCTTTGGTAAGTAGAAATATTAAATTATATTTTAAGGACAAAATGACTTTTTTTGTTTCTTTAATTACTCCTCTTATATTAATTGTATTGTTTTTAACTTTTTTAAAGAATGTTTATGCTGATACGATAACCAATCTTATGCCGGAAGGTGTAGAAACCAGTAAAAAAGCCGTTGAAGCCTTTTGTGGAGGTTGGTTATTTTCTTCTATAATTTCTGTTTCTTGTGTAACCGTAGCGTTTTGTTCGAATATAATGGTGTTGGATAAATTAAATAGATCCATTCAAGATTTGAATTTAACACCGGTTAAAAGATCCACATTGTTAATATCCTATTTTATATCTAATTTTTTAACTACGTTTTTAATTAGTATTATTGTATTTATTATTAGTCTTATTTATCTTGCGTGTGTTGGATTTTATCTTACTTTTTTAGATGTAATAATGCTTATGGTATCTACCGTCTGTATGTGTTTATTCGGTAGTTTATTCGCATCGGTTATTGGAATGTTTATCTCTTCACAGGGAGTTCATTCTGCCGTATCGACTCTTATATCTTCCATGTATGGATTTATAAGTGGTGCTTATATGCCTATATCTCAATTTGGGGAAGGTATAAAAAATTTCTTAAGTTTTTTACCTAGTACATACGGAACGGTACTGTTTAGGCAATATTATATGAATGGTGTTATTCGTCATTTACAAACAGAAGAATCTGTTCCTACTGAAATTGCGGAACAAATTCGCCTTTCTTTTGACGGGAAATTGGTACTATTTGATACGGCAATACCTACTTGGGTTCTTTTTTTGGTTGTGATTGGGGGAAGTATAATTTTATTGGTGGTATATATTGTATTATCTAATTTAAAACAGTCAAAAAAAGTATAAATAGGGTAGAGTTTTGAGAAATGCGAATAGGAAAGGATTTATTTATAATAATGTCTTTCTTTTTTTGAAATTTGCCATAAATTTGTTTTTGTTGTATAATTAAAAAAGGTGAATAGAGAAATGAAGTTGGAATTTGATAAGTATGTTAAAAACTTAAATCGATATTTTGAATTAGAGAATTATGTCTACTCTAATGAAAATAAGGAAGAATTTATAGATACTTTATCTAATTTATCTCTACAAAAAAGAGAAATATTCGAAGAAAATAATCGTATATTGGAATTATTGATTCCTTATGAAAAGGGAAGAGAATTGACAGAAGAAGAATATAACACATTATTTGATTTTGCCAATGAGTTATATAACGGATTTCGTTCTAAAGATATTGCGATAGCGTTTCGTGTTCATGAACTTTTATTGAAAAATGCCAAAAAGAAGAACGATGTTCATAAAATTATTAAAGAAATATACTATGCCGGTATAACAGAATATTATGCCAATAGATATTCCGATATATCTAAGAAATACTATTTTTTGGAGAGTATTGATTATTTGGATTCTTTTCATCTTTTTGATATGGAAACAAAAAAATATTTTATACGTTGTTATGGGAATAGAATATTGTATTATACAAATAAAGATGTAAATAAAACATTGTCTTATGGCAAAGAAATCCTTTCTTTCTTTTCTTTTGCGGAAAGTTTGGAACCGGAATTACATGATTTCTTACAACCTATGATTTTATCTATTTATAAAAATATGGCAACCGTTATTTCTCTTTTTCGTACCAGCAAAAATATTGATTTGAAAAGTGCCAATGAAGTTTTAAATGTCGCTTTGAAAGCTTATCAATTAAGACAATATAATTCTCAAATATCTAAACCGAGTGATTTGATTACTCTTTATACCATTTATGCTATCAAATATCATGCTAAAATGATAACGATTGAGGATTTATTATACGAATTAAATAAATTATCTACGCCGACTGCCGACCAATCCGATTCCGAACGATTAGAATGTATCTTCACTATGGCTACCTATTTCTTAGAATATTATTTTTCTTTTGGTAAACATCTAAAACAATATGAATCGGCTGTGGAAGAAAAAATCAATAGGGCATTGGAATACATCGAAGAATTTAAAAATGATGAAAATGTTTTAAATTATGATAGAGCCATCATTTTATTTTTGCTTGTATCTACTTCGAGAATTGAGTTTAATAAGATTCAACAAATCATATATCATTTTACCATTTTTCGTCATCGTTCCACTTTTTTACATACAAAAATGGTATGTATGATTTGTGATATTTTGACCAAAGCGTTATTAGAATCGAATCCGGATTATTTTGTGGGTATTTTAGATCGATATTCATTGGAAAGAGTTTTGGCAAATAAAAACAAAATATTATCAAGTATGCAGATGATGGCATCTTTACATGATATAGGGAAATATGACTGTATGAGTTATATTTCTAATTCTAGTCGTAAATTAACGGATATTGAATTTGAAGTCATAAAGAAACATCCGGAATCCGGATATCGGATACTAAAAGATAATATTGGGTGTCCACAAGAAGTATTAGATGGTATTTTATATCACCATGTATTTTTTAATGGAGAAGGTGGCTATCCGAGAGGATTGAAAAAAATTTATTCGAATAAACCTTTGGTCGACATTTTGGTTGTGGCAGATACCATAGATGCGGCAACCGATTATTTGGGACGATGTTATGCCAAGAAAAAAGCATTGGCAGAAGTGGTTCAAGAATTGGTAGATCAAAGCGGTACTCGATATAGTCCGCAAGTTGTAGAAATGTTTCAAAATCCAAAAGTTTTTGCCGAAATCGAAAAATCCGTAAACTTCGGAAGAGAAGATTTATATTACGACATTTATAAAAATTACGATAAAAATCAACGATAATGGATAAAAACCCCGTTTTCTTGCAAATAGAAACGAGGTTTTTATGTTTTTTAATTTCATTCTATGATATAATAATTTTTGGTGATTTTATGAAAAAGTTTCAAACGGAAAATGCCGATCAAACGATTGAGTTGGGATATAAAATCGGTAAACAACTTCATAGAGGAGATGTGGTTTTATTGACGGGAGATTTATCGGCAGGTAAAACGACATTAACCAAAGGAATCGGGAAAGCCTTAGAGGTTCAAGAGGTTATCAATTCTCCGACGTTTACTATTGTAAAGACCTATCGAGGAAAAGATTGCCCATTGTATCATTTGGATTTATATCGTTTAAATGGAGTAGGGTATGATTTTGATTTGGAAGAATATATGGAAACCGATGGAATTTGTGTAATTGAGTGGGCTTTTCAGGTAGAAGAAATTTTGCCAAAAGAATACCTTATGATTAATATGAAAAGAAAAGATGAATTTCAAAGAGAAATAGAGATTACGGGAAATGGTAGCCGATATGAAACGATGGTAGGTGAGTTAAATTGAAATATATTGTGTTGGATTCTTCAACAAAAAGACTATATTTGGCATTGGTTATAGAAAATACGGTTTGTTATGAAAAATACATAGAAGGGAAAAACGATCATGCGAAATATATCGTATCTGTTCTTGATGAGGCATTAAAACAGAATCATCTTTCATCTCGGGATTTAGATGCGGTTGTGATCGGATATGGCCCAGGTTCATATACGGGAGTGCGAATGAGTGTTACCGTCGGCAAAATTCTTGCCACATTTTCTTCCATTCAACTGTATGCCATATCCACTCTTACGTTGATGGCTTCCGGTTTTAAAGGAATTTGTAAAGTTTCTATCGATGCAAGGAGAGGAAACGCCTTCTCATGTGTGAAAAACATTTCTACCAAAGAAGTTTTATTGGCAGACGGATTATATAGTTATACCGAGTTGGAAAAATATTCTGTTCAAACAGAGGTTACGGAAGATAATTTTAAAGTAGATCCTATTTATTGTTTTGAAAATGCGGAATTTGTAGAAGAACCTCGTTTGTTTGTCCCGAATTATTTAAGAGAAACCGAAGCCGAAAGGAATGCGGTATGATACGGTTATATAACAAAGAAGATATAGAATATTTAGTGGATTTGGAACAACGGATTCTTCATACGACTTTAGGTTATGATCGGATGCTTGCCGATTTGGATAATGCGTTTACTTTTTATTTTGTATATGAAGAAAATCATAAAATTATAGGGTATATTTCTACTATATTTGACGGATATTCTTTGGAAATTCTTAATTTTTGTATGGAAGAATCCGTTCAACGAAAAGGAAAAGGAAGTTATCTTTTGGCGTATGTATTGGATTTCTTTTATCAAAAGAAAGTCATATCTGCCGTTTTGGAAGTGAGAAAAGATAATGGCATTGCCATTCATATTTATGAGAAATTCGGATTTCAGATGATACGAATTCGGAAGAATTATTATTCGGACGGAACCGATGCGTATATGATGCAGAAAACTTTTGTTCCTTTTGATGATATAGAAGATGCGTATTTACAAATGTTTGCCGAGTTTGAATATTGTGATTCCTATACAAAAGTTTATGATATAAGTCAACCGGATAATTATCAACATAATTTTTATAGACTTCATCAAATGGATATCCATGTTATCGATAATTTGGTTCGAAATGCGAAAGATTTTGTTCAAATTCGGTGGCAATCTTTCGTAGATTTGCCGAATTTTTCGGTAGATGATATGGTTTATATGCATAGTAATATCTATAAATTAAAAGTAAAGAAGGAAAAAGGGTATTTTGTTCGTAGATTAGATGATAAAGACAAAAGGGAAATATATGATTTTATGTATTCGTATGAGATTTTGAATGGCGGAATGGAATATAGTGAAAAAAACGCTCAACGATATATGGATTTAAATGAAAAGAATAAAATCATATTATATGGCATTTGGCAGAAGAACGAATTGGTTGGTATTTTATATAGTTATATATATAAGAATTCGGCGAAAATAGGAGAAGTCCATAAACAAGGATATGAATTTTGTTTTATGGATTTAGTTATAGAGGATTTAAAACAATTACAGGTACAAGATATTTTTCTTTGTGTGAATCATAAAGATAGATTATATGATATGTATTGTGATATGGGAATGAATATTGTCGGTGAAGAATTTGTTTATACTTGGGTAAGAAAATAATGGAAAAGACGAATGTAATGCGAATATTGGAACAAAAGAAAATACCATATTCGGCAAGAGAATATGTTCATAAAGAAAAAGAATTTATCGATGGGGTAGAAGTTGCCAAAATAATCGGTAAATCCCCGCAACAGGTTTTTAAAACGATAGTTGCTCATTTTGAAAGAAGATATTTTGTTTGTGTATTGCCTGTTATAGATGAAATAGATTTAAAAAAAGCGGCTAAGGTTTTTCGAGTGAAGAATTTAGAGTTGATTGCGGTAAAAGATTTACCATGGATTACGGGCTATATTCGAGGCGGTTGTAGTCCGATTGGTATGAAAAAAGGATTTCCTACCATTGTAGATAAAACGGCATTGTTATGGGATACGATTTTATTTTCCGGTGGGAAAATAGGGGTTCAAATCGAAATGAATCCCAAAGATTTGGAAAAAGTAATTTCTCTTACGTTCGAAGATATTATAAAGGAGTAATATTATGTTGGTGTTGGGAATTGAAAGTAGTTGTGATGAAACTTCGGTTGCGATAGTGAAAGATGGGAAAGAAGTTTTGGCGAATGTTATAAATTCACAGATTAAAATTCATGAACGATTTGGTGGGGTTGTTCCCGAAATTGCGTCAAGAAATCATGTATATCAAATTTCTTTGGTTTTTGAAGAGGCATTTAAGATTGCTCAAATCCAACCGGAAGAAATCGATTTGGTTGCCGTAACACAAGGACCTGGTCTTGTCGGTTCGTTGTTGGTTGGAGTAAATGCTGCCAAGACGTTTGCTTTAATGTATGATAAGCCGTTACTTGCGGTTCATCATTTGGCAGGACATATTTATGCCAATGCGATAGAACACGATATGAAATTTCCTTGTATTGCTTTATTGGTTTCCGGTGGAAATACGGAATTGATTTATATGAAGGATCATTTTGATTTTGAAATTATCGGACAAACATTAGATGATGCGGTGGGAGAAGCATATGATAAAGTAGCGAGAGTAGTGGGACTTCCGTATCCTGGTGGACCGCATGTCGATCGATTGGCTCATTTGGGGAAAGAAACGTATGTTTTGCCGAGAGTGTATTTGGAAGAAAACAGTTATAATTTTTCTTTTTCCGGTTTAAAGAGTGCGGTGATTAATTTGGTGCATAATGCCGAACAAAGAAAAGAATCGATTCGTGTGGAAGATTTATGTGCTACTTTTCAAAATAGTGTAACGGAAGTATTGGTTCATAAAACGTTGAAATTAGCGAAAGAAAAAAATTGTGATACGATTATCGTTGCGGGAGGCGTATCGGCGAATCAAGGGCTAAAAGAACGATTTATGCAAGAAGCGAAGGATCGATTTACGATTTATATTCCATCTATAAAGTATTGTACGGATAATGCGGCTATGATTGCCGTATGTGGATATTATCAATATAAAAAGAATCCAAAAACGGAGGATTTTACTTTAAATGCGGATCCGTCTTTGCCATTGAAAAGTTTATAATAAAAAAGAGGGAGAAATCTTTGGATTTTTGTTATTTTATTTCTAAAAACGGTAGAGTTTTACTTTGTTTTGGTATATAATTAATCTATATTTGAGAGGTGATAAAATGGCTGAAATAAATAATTTTATTAAAACGATTATGCAAAGCGATTTGGATAGCGGAAAGGTAGATGCCATAGCGACACGTTTTCCGCCAGAACCGAATGCTTATTTACATATAGGACATGCTAGAGCGATCATTACGAATTTTGAATTGGCAAAGGCATTTAATGGGACGACGAATTTGCGATTTGATGATACGAACCCCGCAAAAGAGGATCAAGAGTTTGTGGAAGGAATTATTGAAGATTTAAGATGGCTGGGATATACACCTACCAATGTGTTTTATGGTTCGGATTATTTTGAGAAGACGTATGAAAAGGCTATTCTTTTAATTAAAAAAGGTC
>CANQDJ010000008.1 GCA_947592005.1 uncultured Anaeroplasma sp. | reverse complement strand
CTTCACACATACAATTCATAGAATTGGCAGTGTACATTCCGGAACAAGATCCACAACCCGGACAAGAATGATTTTCATATTCATCTAATTCTTCTTTGGTAATTTTCCCACTATTATATTTCCCGACCGCTTCAAAAGTAGAGGAAAGGGAAGTCTTTTGTCCTTTTACTCTTCCCGCAAGCATCGGTCCTCCCGAACATACGACAGTCGGAAGATTCATTCGACACGCTCCCATTAACATTCCCGGAACAATCTTATCACAATTCGGAATTAAGACAAGCCCATCTAATGCGTGAGCCATAGTCATACATTCCATAGAATCGGCAATCAATTCTCTGGTAACCAAAGAATATTTCATACCGGAATGTCCCATCGCAATTCCGTCACATACTCCGATAGCGGGAATTTCAATCGGTGTTCCACCTGCCATTAAAATACCTCGTTTTACCGCATCGCTTACTTTATCTAACATCATATGTCCCGGAACAATTTCACTCTTTGCCGAAATCACTCCAATAAAAGGTCGTTTTATTTCTTCATCGGTATACCCCAAAGCCTTCAACAAAGACCGATTCGGAACTCGTTCAACTCCAACCTTAACAACATCACTATTCATAGGAATCCTCCTCTTATTTCAATTCCTTTACAATTAAGTCGCCCATTTCTTTAGTGCCAACCAATTTCATACCTTCACTATAAATATCTCCCGTCCGGTAGCCGGCATCTAAAACCGCCATAACTGCATTATCGATGGCTTGGGCTTCTTTTTCCAAATGGAAAGAATACCGAAACATCATAGAAACCGATAAAATTGTCGCAATGGGGTTTGCTTTATTTTGACCGGCAATATCCGGTGCGGAACCATGAATCGGTTCATATAACCCCAATGTTTCGGAACCCAAAGACGCAGATGCCAACATTCCGATAGAACCTGTAACTCTCGATGCTTCATCAGATAAAATATCACCGAAGATATTCGAAGTAATAATAACATCAAATTGACGGGGATTTCCAACCAACTGCATAGCGGCATTATCTACATACTGATAAGATACTTCCACTTCCGGATAATCTTTGCATACCCGTTCACACACTCTTCGCCATAATCTCGAAGATTCCAACACATTCGCTTTATCTACCAAACATACTTTCTTCTTTCTTTTCATTGCCGCTTCGAATCCAACTCGAAGAATTCGTTCGATTTCATACACAGAATATTTTTCCGTATCCGATGCCCAACAAGCAGGATCTTCCGGATTGTATTTCGGAGAGTTCGCTTTTTCACCGAAATACATACCTCCTGTCAATTCTCTTACAATCAAAATATCCAAAGAATCACCAATCACCGATTCTTTTAGCGGAGAAGCAAACTTTAACTGGGGATATAAAACAGCGGGTCTTAAATTCGCAAACAATTTTAACGCTCCACGAATTCCCAAAAGTCCTTTCTCCGGACGATCGCCATTCGGCAAATTATCCCATTTCGCACCGCCGACCGCTCCCAAAAGAACTGCATCAGAAGCCAAAGCGGCATCAATCGTATCTTGCGGTAAAGAACACCCTACCGCATCAATTGCACAACCACCCATCAATTTTTCTTCAATTTGAAAAGTATGTCCGTATAATTTTCCGATTTTTTGAATAACCTTTACCGCTTCTCTAACAATATCCGGACCGATTCCATCCCCCGGTAAAGTAACAATTTTATAATTCATTATTTGTTTTCTCCTTTTATTTTATTAATCAATCCACCAGCCGTAATAATTCCTTGCATAAATTCGGGAAATGGTTCCGCTTTAAAACTTTGTTTTGTCGTTTCATTTACGATAACTCCCGTATTAAAATCAACAGAAACAACATCTCCGTCCTTTATATTATCACACGCCTCAGGACATTCTAAAATTGGCAGGCCGATATTAATAGAATTTCGATAAAAAATTCTGGCAAATGTTCTCGCAATTACACAAGAGATACCGGCTGTTTTTATTGCCAAAGGAGCGTGTTCTCTAGAAGATCCACAACCGAAATTTTTATCGGCTACAATAATGTCCCCTTTTTTTACTCTTTCAAAGAAAGGAGCCTTTCCGGCATTGATATCTTCTTTCGAATCTTCCATACAATGTCTTGCCAATTCATTCGGATCCGACGTATTCAAATATCTTGCCGGTATAATAACATCTGTATCTATATCATTTCCATAACGTAAAACTGTACCTTTTACTTTCATTTTATTTTTCCTCCATTATTTCCGGATTGGTTATATATCCTGTTATGGCAGACGCTGCCGCAGTGGCAGGACTTGCCAAATATACCTCCGAATCGATATGACCCATTCGACCGACAAAATTTCGATTGGTTGTGGAAACACACCGTTCTTTGGCTGCCAATATTCCCATATGTCCTCCCAAACAAGGTCCGCAAGTCGGAGTGGAAAAAGCACACCCTGCCTCAACCAAATCCGTAACGATTCCTTCCATAATCGCTTGTAAATAAATCTTCTGCGTCCCCGGAATAACTATACAACGAATAGACGGGTGAACTTTCTTTCCCTTTAAAATATCTCTGGCAATTCTTAAATCTTCCATTCTTCCATTTGTACAAGAACCGATAACCACTTGATCGATTTTAATTTCTTCTTTGCCGATTTCATCGACCGTCTTTGTATTTTCCGGCAAATGTGGAAAAGCCACCGTCGGACGTATTTTAGATAAATCGATGGTATATTCTTTATCGTAAACGGCATCACAATCCGCTTTATAAATTACCGGAATTTTTAAAGAGTGTTCCTTACAAAACTCAAGAGTTTTTTCATCTACTTCGAAAATCCCGTTTTTCGCACCGGCTTCGATTGCCATATTAGCCATAGAAAGGCGGGAATCCATACTTAAACTTTTTAATCCTTCTCCACCAAATTCCATAGATTTATATAAGGCACCATCTACTCCAATCAATCCGATAATATGTAGAATCACATCTTTACCACTTACATATTTACTCGGTTTTCCCACCAAATTAAATCGAATCGCTCCCGGTACTTTAAACCACGCTTTCCCTGTAGCCATTCCGCAAGCCATATCCGTTGAACCTACACCTGTGGCAAATGCTCCCAAAGCACCATAGGTACAAGTATGAGAGTCCGCACCGATTACCACATCTCCGCTCACTACCAATCCCTTTTCTGGAATAAGAGCATGTTCAATTCCCATTTGTCCGACTTCGAAAAAATTTACAATTTCTTTGCTTCTAGCAAACTCTCGAATGAATTTACATTGTTCGGCAGATTTAATATCCTTATTCGGAGCGAAATGATCGGGTACGATAACTACCTTATTTTTATCAAATACCTTATCCACCCCGATTTTATTAAATTCCTTTATCGCAACAGGAGTTGTGATATCATTCCCTAATACCAAATCCAAATTTGCCTCAATTAACTGTCCGGCTGAAACTTTACTCAATCCAGAGTGAGCCGCTAAAATTTTTTGTGTCATTGTCATTCCCATATTACATCTTCTCCTTAAACAATTTATAATCTATAGAATCTATGATTGCCTTAAATGACGCTTCAATAATATCTTTGGATACCCCAACGGTTGACCAACTCGTCTTGTCGTCCGTTGACTCAATAATAACTCTAGTCGTCGCCGCCGTAGCCGATTCTTTCCCATCTAAAATACGAACCTTATAATCTGCCAAACGTACTTCATTTAAAACCGGATAAAACCGTCCTATGGCTTTACGCAACGCTTTATTCAACGCATCTACCGGTCCGTTCCCGTTAGCGGCTGTTACTTCAATTTCCCCTTCTACTTTGACAACGATAATCGCTGAAGCGGAATATTGTTCCAATTCCGAAGGTCCTTCTCCAATAATTTTAAAATTTTCTACTGAAAAATACGGATTAAACTTTTTTAATGCCTTATGAACAATAAGTTCAAACGAAGCGTCCGCTCCTTCAAATTGATATCCGCCATATTCCAAATCTTTAATAATAGAAATAATCTCTTCCAATTTAGGATCATTTTTAGCAATTTCCGGATAAATCTTTTGAATTTTAGCCAAAACCGTAGATTTCCCTGCTACTTCACTGATTAAAAACTTTCTTTCATTCCCTACCGTTTCCGGAGAAATATGTTCGAAAGATTTCGAATCTTTATAAACTCCGTCTATATGCATTCCTGCCTTATGGGCAAAAGCACTTCTTCCGACATATGGTAAAGTATCCCCCAATTCAAAATTGGAAATTTCGGCAATGAGATGGGCAGTAGCGGTAAGTTTGGAAATATTACCATGCGGTAAACATCGATAGCCTCGCTTTAATTCCAAATTCGCAATAATTGCCGAAAGATTGGCATTGCCACAGCGCTCTCCATATCCCAAAAACGTTCCTTGAACTTGTTCACAACCCGCTAAAACCGCCATAACACTGACAGAGATTGCCATTCCCGAATCATTATGAGCGTGTATTCCTAACGGAGTCTTAATTTCTTTTTTGACCTCTTTGATAATTTCGACGATTTCATCGGGAAACGTTCCACCATTCGTATCGCATAAAACAATACATTCGGCTCCGGCATTTTCTGCTGTTTGGATTGTTTTCAACGCATATTCTTTATTTGCTTTATATCCATCAAAAAAATGTTCAGCATCAAAAAATACATTTTTCCCTTGTTGTTTCAAATACTGTATCGTATCAAAAATCATATTCAAATTTTCTTCTTTTGTTGTATGTATAATGCGTTCCACATGAAAATCCCAAGATTTACCGAATATACAAACATATTCCGTTTCGGCAGCCAATAACGCTATGACATTCGCATCAAATTCGGCTTTTTCATTACATCTTCTCGTACTGCCGAATGCCACTAGTTTAGAATGATTCCATTTTAATCGCTTTGCCTCTTGAAAAAACTCCAAATCCTTAGGATTAGAACCGGGATTACCGGCTTCGATAAAATCAATTCCCAATTCGTCCAATGCCTTTGCGATCTTTATTTTATCATTTACCAAAAAACTAATTCCTTCGGCTTGAGCCCCATCTCGGAGAGTGGAATCAAATATATGTGTAACCAAGAAGAATCACCTCCCAAAAAACACAACAAAAGTGGAAAGACTGATTTCCACTTTCATCTTTACTTTCTAATTGTTTATAAACTTATCTTCTTCGTTATTCCAACTATATAATTTACGAATCTCTTCTCCGACCTTTTCAGAAGGGTGCTCCGCGGCTTTCTTTCTTAACGCTCTAAAATGGGCTTGTCCTCCCGCAGGGGACATATCCAATAAGAAATCTTTCGCAAAAGTACCATCTTGAATATCGCTTAAAATCTTTCGCATCGTCTTTCTTGTTTCTTCGGTAATCAATTTCGGACCAGTTACATAATCTCCGTATTCCGCCGTATTAGATATAGAATACCGCATTCCGGCAAATCCGGATTGATAAATCAAATCGACAATTAATTTCATTTCATGAATACATTCAAAATATGCATTTCGTGGATCATACCCCGCTTCAACCAATGTATCAAAACCGGCTTGCATAAGTGCACAAACACCACCGCATAACACCGCTTGTTCTCCGAATAAATCCGTTTCCGTTTCCGTACGGAACGTCGTTTCCAAAACTCCCGCTCTCGCACCGCCAATTCCCAATGCATATGCCAAAGCCAAATCCAACGCTTTTCCTGTTTCGTTTTTTTCAACCGCAACCAAACAAGGCACGCCTTTTCCTGCCAAATATTCACTTCTTACCGTATGCCCCGGCCCTTTCGGAGCAATCATCGTAACATCAACACCGGCAGGTGGAACGATTTGTCCGAAATGAATCGCAAAACCATGAGCAAACATTAGCATATTTCCCGGTTCCAAATTCGGTTCTATATCTTTCTTATACATATCGGCTTGTTTTTCATCATTAATCAAAATCATAATGATATCGGCACGTTTTGCAGCCTCAGCAGCCGTATATACTTTCATTCCTTGTTTTTCCGCTTTCGCCCATGATTTTGATCCCTCATACAATCCGACGATAACATCGACACCGGAATCTTTCAAGTTCAACGCATGAGCATGACCTTGTGAACCATAGCCGATAATAGCAACTGTTTTTCCTTTCAATAAATTCAAATCACAATCTTTTTGATAATAAATCTTCGCTTCTTCCATCTTTTTTTACTCCTTCATCTTTTTTAATTCCGTATCTCCTCTGGAAATTGCGGTAACCCCTGTACGGATTACTTCTTTTACTCCAAACTCTTGAAGCATCGAAATCATCGCTGTTATTTTACTTTGATCCCCCGTCGCTTCTAAAATCATAGAGTTGTTGGTAACATCAATAACATGGGCCCGAAATATATTAGCAATCTCTAAAATTTGTGTACGCTTATCATGCTCGGCTTCTATCTTTACCAAAGCCAACTCTCTTTTAACCGAAATAGATTCTTCGAATTCATATATGGCAATAACGTCCATCAACTTTTGTAGTTGATTCTTAATCTGTAGAAATATTTCTTCTTCGCAATCTACAATAATTGTCATTCTGTAAATCGTTTTATCTTCCGTAACTCCGACTGACAGACTTTCGATATTGAATCCTCTCCGACTAAACAAGCCCGATACTCTAGATAACACACCCATATGATTATTCACCAAAACAGACAACGTGTGTCTTGCCATTTTCTCACCCTTTCTTTATCCATTATATATATTTATATATATAAATAACGATGATATAATTTATTATAACATTTCTAAAAGAATTGTCAACGCAAGGATTTTTGATAAACGAACAGCATTTTTCAAAATAAGTATAAAATAAAATTTTATAATATAAATTAACATTTATTCAAAATATTTATTCGTTTTATAGCGAAAAACCGAATATTTTAAAATTAAATTCATTAGAATGAAAACGTTTTATTTTTCGGATTCCCATTTTTATAAATTCATTTCCTTATACAATTACATAAATTACTCCCGGATTTTTCTTTCTTTTCTCTTCTTCTCCAATCCAATCTTTATAAGGAAATTTTTGATAAACAACAGAAAAAATATCTAATTCATTTCCTTCAATAAAATCCCGAATTTGTTTCTTCTCTTTCATAACCGCAAGTTCATTTTTCACTGCCGTATGTATCTTATGTGTTTTACCGGTAGAACCATATCCCACAATCAAACAAAGAACCTTTTCCTTTTGTTTTCTAGTCAATATAATACTCTGTTTCAATTCATATAAAGCAGTATCTACCGTTTCTTTATTCGAATGAATATCTCTAGTAAACATCGATCTTTTCCTTTCTTATTTTTTATAAACAAATTTCCCCTTATCCATTATAACAAAAGATTCTTCTCCTTTTTGACCAATAACTTGCATATCCTTCGAACCAAAAACAATATCAATATGATAATTTGATATATTGACATCTTCTAACTCGGTAATACCATAAGGATATGCCATTCCAAGTGCCAAATGGCAATCGGCATTTTCATCTAATAACGTCGAATAATATATCGTATTCTCCAAATGCTCCGCCAACGCAATCTCTCCAACATAATATAAACTATCTTCTAAATTCAAAATCTCTCTCACATTTTTATATTGGCATAATTTCCCGTTTTTAAATTCCAATATAAGATCTTTATACTCTATCCCTCGATAATAAAACGGTCTAGAAGAATATATCTTTCCTTCCACTTTTTCTTTTTTTGGAGCCGTATATATTTCCAAACAAGGAATATTAGGTTCAAAAATTATCCCTTTTTTCGTTACAGCCTTCTTCCCTTGAAATTCAAAATTCGAAGTCAAACCCACCTTTAAATCCGTTCCTCTTGCATTTTTAAACCATAACGTTTCTATTTGTTTACGATTTAAAAAAGCCATGCTGTCTTCCGCTTCATAAATTCCAAAAACCAATCGCTCAATATCGTTTTCCAATTCTTCTTCCGTCTTATTTACTTTAGAGGCCCAATATGGATTAACAACGGAACATATCACTTTTTGCGAGCACCGATCCATAAAATATTGAGAAACAAAACTCAACTGTTTCAAACAATTTTTATATTCCGTTTGTTTCTTCCAAGAAATCGATTCGGAAGGCAAAAAAGGCGAATGCAACACAATTCGACAGAAACCCTTAGAAATCAAATCTTTATAATACATCACATCTTTCTCAATATAGAAAGAATATCCTCTATTGATTTTATCCAAAAGTTCCAA
Organism: uncultured Anaeroplasma sp.; assembly: GCA_947592005.1. Classification (GTDB taxonomy): domain Bacteria; phylum Bacillota_I; class Bacilli_A; order Acholeplasmatales; family Anaeroplasmataceae; genus Anaeroplasma. The sequence goes on along the minus strand of CANQDJ010000008.1, from coordinate 43,849 downwards.
ACTATCCGTATAACAAATAGAAACAGTGCTTGCCCCAAAAGAAAGACAAGCAACTTTTAATTCATTTATAAACTTTTCCAAAAAGCGACTGCCTACAATTTCAACAATTTGATTTTGTTGTAAATTCAAGCCATTTTTTATAATATATTCTATATATCTATTCTTCATTTTTATCCAATTTCAATAATTTTACCACATATCCGTATATCGCATCTACCGTTTCTTCAATGCCGATTTTGGAATTAATACATAAATCATAATTTCTGGCTTTGCCCCAATCCCGATCTGTATAAAAATTATAGTATCCTTTTCTTTTTTTATCCATCTTCGCTAATATAGAAGCCGCTTTATTTTCATTAATTCCATAATATTTTACCGCTCTTTTTATTTTATCTTCCAGTGGAGCACAAATAAAGATATTTACCACATTCGGATAATCTTTCAAAACATAATCTGCACACCTTCCGACTATCACACAAGACTCCGTATCAGCAATATTTCGAATAGCGTCAAACTGTGCCAAAAACACTTTTTGCCCCAAAGACATATCATATGAATACAATCCGATACCTGCCGTTAAAAAACTATCTTTTTTCTCATCATAAGTCTTAAAAATTTGTTCAGACAAACCGGATTCCCTCGCAGCCTTAGTCAATAATTCATTGTCATAAAAAGCGATTTTCAACTTCTCCGCCAACAATCTACCGATAAATCTTCCACCACTTCCATACTCTCTGCCAATCGTAATAATATACTTCATATCGCTTCACCCTTTCTTTAATTTTATTATATCATATTTTAAAATAAAAAGATAGGAAGCAATTTACTCTTTGCTTCCTTTTCTTCTCATAAATAAAACCAATTCATATGCAATAATCGTTCCTACTATAAATAATCCCACTCCCAAAAAGACATCTAAAAATGGGAAAGTTGCGGATTTTGCCCAACCTTGATAAAGCAAAAGCATATCGGAATTAAGAAATAAACATATAATCGAACCCAAAGATAAACCAATAAACAAAAAATACATTATATTTTTAAATCGTTCAATCAAATGATTTAAAAGTTTACCCAACACAGCACAACCTACCACAAAACCGATAATCAAGAATAAATATACAACTAAAATCATCGGATTATTCGTTATATAAGAAAGCGTCAAAGAACGCATAATAGGCATAAAATAACCAAGTGCCATTAAAGTTGCCGTAGCGGAACAACCGGGAATAAATTGAGTAGCGGCGACCAAAAAGCCCAAAACAAGATATACACAAAAAGAAGGGAAATTAATCGTTAAACGATTTTCCTGAATATCGGAATTCAACGCAATTAAAATAGGAATAATCGTCATAATAAGCGGTATTATTATCCCTAAAACAATAAAAGCAATATGATATTTTTTAACTTCTACTCCTTTTACTTCATCTTTTAGAGAAGGAATTGCCCCCAACATCAATCCACCAAAAAGAGAGATAATAGCGAAAGGAATCAAATCAATCAATTTTTGCACAGTAAAAAAACCGACAAAAACACCGATTACCGCTCCCACTATAATCGGAGAAAGAAACATAACGCTATACTTAAATTCTTTTATAAAATGGGCAATAGCATATAAAATTTTTTTGTACAATTTAAAAATAATAGCAATAGTTGAACCACTGATTCCCGGAACAATAACGGCAAGTCCGATAAAAAAGCCCAAAATTGCTTTTTTTAAAAAACTATCCCTTTCTTTTTCTTTATCTTCCATAAGCATTCCTCTAATATATCATATTCCCATATATTGTAATTATACCATATTATGAAATAAATATATAGTATTATTTTTTACAGTAATCTAGCCAAGCATTACATCTAAAATCATCATGATACAAAACCCAATACAAACTCCAATATTTCCATAAATTCCATTGGATTCTGGAATCAATTCATCAACCACAACATATATCATCGCTCCTGCGGCAAAAGCCAACGTGTATGGCAAGATCGGTCGAATAAAATATATCAACACAATAGCGATTACACTGGCAATCGGTTCAACAATTCCCGATGCCACTCCAATCCATATTGCTTTCGCTTTAGAACACCCTTTCAGCATATTCAATGAAATAATACTTCCTTCGGGAATATTTTGAATACCAATACCAATACTCAACAAAAATGCCGAAGTCATAAGTATAGTATCTCCACTCAATGCAGCAGCAAAAGCCACACCAACACTAAACCCTTCCGGTATATTATGTATAATTACCGCAAAATTCAACATATTGATTTTTCTTTTAGCCATCACTTGATCAAATAACATCAAAAAGCCCATACCCAAAATAAAACCAATCGTTGCAGGTAGATAACAAGTAAAGGGATTATCTCCCGATAATTCGATAGATGGTAAAATCAAACTCCAAATACTTGCCGCAATCATTACTCCTGCGGCAAATCCCATCATCATTTTATGGATAAAATCTTTCATGTTCTTTTTAAAAAACAAAGCCAAAAAAGCCCCAAAAGATGTTCCTATGAGCGGAATCAATATTCCCATAACTATATTTTGCATACCATCACCTAATGTATAAATATGCAGTATATGAACTTTGTTTTAGGTAAAACGATATAAAGACAAAACAAAAATACTTAAAAACATTTTGAAAAACCAGTTCTTATTTTATAATGTTTTTTAATTTAAGGTAATTAGAAAAAACAAATGAAAGATATTTCTTAAAATTCTAAGATAAATCCATATGATTGGTAATCCTATCTATGATATTAAGATGCTTGACTCCGCTCCCTTTTGGAAGAAGTTTACCCAATGTCAAAAAATACTTAGAGTATCCATCTTTAATTGTTTCAAGTGACTGTACTCTCTTTCTTCTGTAAGATTTAACCCATATCATTATCTATCGTTCTTGAAACTCGTAGGTAAGAATAATCATAACTCATATTTTCTATAAAACTTAGCCAATGTTTATAATTATAATATACCTTTATTTCCTTTAATAATTTTGCTACAGCCAATATTTCAAAATGTGTTTAATGTATGTAGTGCATAAATGTAGTGCATAAAATAAAGACTGAAAAAGCCCGTAAAAGCACAATTAACGGCTCTACTATGGACTTTTTTTATATCTCATCTTACAAAACTCAAGCAAACTTTGGCAAAGAAAAAATACTTAAAAATATAGTATCAATAATTATATTTAATAAAATTTAATCATTTCTATCGCCAAAATTAATAATCAAAGATTTACGTTTGATTTCCCAACTAAAGTGCTAAAACAAAATAACTAATAAATAAGTTTATAAACATTTGTTGAAGAATTCCATTCCCATATCTTCATTTGAGTATTTTCACTATATCTGTTATGCTCCGCTACACGACTTTGATAATTTATTTTTGCATTTTGCATTGCGGTTTTATAGTAAGGAATAAAGTACTTCTTTAGAATTTCTTTATCACTCTTATTATAAGAAAGGCCTGCTTGTTTTTCATTTAGATATTTATCCAAAACACGCTTGTGCTCTTTCGTGTCCATTTCCTTGAAACACTCTTTAAAATGCATAATTAACCACACTTCAAAAGCTAAATTAGAATAAGCATACTTTATTCCATTTTGAGATGCTAGTTTTAAAGTTGGAATCAATCTATTTTCTTCATAGGTGTTATCAATATCAAAGACAGCCCAATCTTGATTCGCATTGGATAAATAAGTTTTTGCTTGTTCTATTAATGCATAAGGATCCTTATGGAAATAAATAACTTTCACATTATATATACTTTTCTTTGATTTTAAAAGATCAAAATAATTATATTCTGTTTCCTTACCATTAGTCAAAATATAAAATGTATCTCTTGTTTTTATTTCTTTAATGCTTCTAGCCATCTCTAATTGCCTCATATTTCTTTATTCATATCAGGTAATTTAGAATAAAACCCAGCCAAATACCGTTTACTGAATAAATTCTTTTTACGAACATTTTTAAAGTCACTTAAAGCGGCCAAAGAACTTTCACCAAATGTATCTTTGCTAGTAAAATAAATTTGATCTCTTCTTAAATCTTCATCCATAAGCATTACATTATGTGCAGTACATATCAATTGAGAGTTTTTGGGATTTTTATCAATAGAGTTGAATAATTTAATTAAATAGTCAGCCACTAAAAAATGTAGTTTTGCATCTATTTCATCTATCACAATTACTCTTCCTTGATCTAAAGCAGCAAGAATCCACCCCAAATAAAATAATAGTCTTTGTGTACCTTCAGAATTAAATCCTGCGTCCTTTAATAACATAATTTCTTTTTTAGAAATAGGCTTTTTACTCTTTGAATCATAGACATCAAAGAACGTACGCATATCAATATTGAATATATTGTTTTCTTCTTGCTTCAATTGCCCTAATAAAGGTTTAGGTTGAATTTGTAGTTCGGTATTAAAACGTAATACATCATTAAAACCTGCCATATTAACTATTTTATCCTTAACAACATCAATATTTTTAATTCCAATATCAGCAAGTGATAATATCTTTAAAGCTTGTTCCTTGTACTTTCCATTTTCCATAGTATAAATATCTAAACTGTTTGCATTATTCTCAAAAACAATAAGTAGTCTTTGAAACCATGTCATTACATCATTTAAATGTTTCGTTATATCTAAATGAAAATTTTTACCCACAGATAAAAATAAGGATGTTGGACTAAGATTAATTAGTTTTGATGCTGCTTTATCTGGGCCTATGATTTCCAAGCCCTTTTCAGAACGTTTAAAAACAGTAGTTAATCTTTCTTTTCTTTTTTCTAACCATTCTTTTTTAACAATACAATCATTTATAATAAAACCATATTTATAATATGTATTATTTTGAATAAATTCAACTTCATATAAACTATCTTCCTTTATTGTGTTTTCATAAAATGCATATGTTTCATTACTTTGTACTATAGGTAATTGAGATGCTGAATATAATATAACATTCTTCATATATGCTAAAGACTTGAAAATATTAGATTTTCCTGAAGCGTTTCCACCAAAAATAATAGCAGACTTTAAAAGAGTATTTTCTCCTTTAGGCATTAAATTTTCATCAATAGTAAAAGTGTTAATTTGTTTTAATTCTTCATCTTTAGTGGCTTGCATGCTTAAAGATGCTGTTTCATAAAAAGACCTAGAGTTTGAAAAATTGAAATTTATTAACATAGTAATCTTCTCCTTTATTACACTTATTTTACTATTATTATATTCAAAAGTAAATGCCTTAATGATTATTTTTGCAAAAAAAGTGCATAAAAACGGCATAACGATGTAAAAATTATTGTTTCAATATATAACATTTATCAGTAACACACGATTCAAAAACATTAAATATCTCCACAATTATTCTATTATCACATTCCCCTTATACCTTTTATACTTTAGAGAACCAAAAATAGTTGCGATATGTCGCAGCTATTCCCCTCTTGATATATTTCGTTTAATCTTTCAATGCTAACTGACATACACTTTCAACCAAGGGTGTTTGAGGAAACATATCTAAAGGTGTTATACATTGAACAGTATATTTAGTGGATAACATATCCAAATCTTTGGAAAAGGTCGCCGGATTACAAGAAGCATAAACAATGCGACGAATTTCGGCATTCAAAAGTGTTTGAATCAAATCCTTTCCCAATCCACCTCTCGGCGGATCACAAACAACCACATCGAAACAAATACCTTTTTCAATAAATTCAGGAAGAAGTTTTTCCACATCGCCGACATAAAATTCAGCGTTTTTTATCTTATTCATTTTCGCATTTTCTTTAGCAGCATATACCGAAACGGGATTATTTTCTATACCGATTACTTCTTTAGCAAGTTTAGCAAGATATAACCCAATCGCTCCAACACCGCAATAAGCGTCTAAAACTCTTTCTTTATGAGATAATTTACAAGACTTCAAAATAACATTATACATTTGTTCCGCTTGATAAGAATTCAGTTGAAAAAAAGTTGTTGGATAAAGTTGATAGCGAACATTTCCCAAAGTTTCCGTTATATAAGGTTCTCCTGCCAATAAATTGGTCTTTTCTCCGAAAATAAGGGCTTGTTTTTTCGAATCATTAAAATTCTCATAAACCGATTTTACTTCTTCTATTTCTATTACCTTCTTGGCAAGCATACGAATCTTTTCACTTTTTTCGGCACAAACAAAACAAATTTGAGCCTCATTTTGTTTATTTACCCTTATAACCAAATAACGTAAAACTCCTCTTTTGAATTTATATAAATAAGAAGAAATATGCAATTCATCTATATATTTTAATATCTTTTCATACAATTCATTAATCAACGAATCATTCACCATACACTCTTTAATCGGAATCAAATCCGTACTTTGCGGGCGAGTCATACAAATCATAGTACTATCGTTGATTTTTTTTAGCGGTAATTGCGATTTATTTCGATAATGAAAAAACAGTTCGGAAGGAATCGTCGGACGGATTTCAAAAGAACGAACATTCAATTTTGTATATCGGTTTAAAGATTCAATTAAAATATCTCTTTTTAACTCCAACATCTTATTATAATCAATATGCATCACTGAACAACCGCCACAAGATTCATAGTAAGGACATTCCGCTTTCTTGCGACTAGGACTTGTTTTAAGACACTGCACACTTTTGGCAAAAATCATTTTATTCTCGCAACGAGTTAAAACCACTTCATGTTTTTCCGAAGGAATGGCGTTCTCCACAAATATTGCCATTCTGTTATAAAAACCGATTCCTTCACCATTGATACCCAATCGCCTTATATCCAGATTCAAATGCTCTCCTTTTTTCATTTACCTAACCTTCTTTACATTAAAATACCGAAATATCGCTCTGCCTCCCGTTTTTAGTCCCTTAGCGTAAATACCGTATTTACCACCGATCCATCTTCCCGGAACAGCCGTAAAATTAAATTTCAAATAACTCTTATTAAAACCAAATTGATACTGATCAAAAGAACTGTATTTCATCATAAATTCTATCTCAAAATCTTGATAAACACTATCAAATAAAACAACATCATTATCTTGATTAAAATATCCTTGCTTGATTTGAAGATGATTTTTTCCCTGAATACGTTTGACACAAATATACTGATAATTCTTCCCCATAAAACATAATCCAACTTCATCGCCTTCATTCTGCAAATCCAGAATACAACTTGTCCGAACCGTAAAAGATTCATAAACAATTTTAGTTAAAAACAAATTCGGAGTCATATTTAAGGCTTTATAGGCTTTATCATCATGATATACACAATATAAAGTTAAGCCATTATGAACATCATACCAATGCCCCGTCTTATTTGCCGGTGTTTGCCATATCAAAGATAATGTATTTCCTTCAAAAGAATCGGAACTCGGAATACGATAATTCGATTTTTTATCAATGATATAATCATAACTACTGTATGGTGTTCCTGCCAACAACGAATCTTTAACCTCTCCGCATAATGGCCAATCATCTACCCATTGAACGGGTTGTAAATGAATAACTCGTCCATAAGGTCCTTTATCTTGAAAATGAATAAAAGCCCACTTATCTTTATGAATATCAATTAAAGCCCCTTGATGTGGCCCATTGATTTTAGAATCATTTTGCATCATAACGATTCTTTCTTCATAAGGGCCATATACATCTTTGCTTCTCAAACAAGTCTGCCAACCGGTTTTTACACTTCCTGCCGGAGCCATAATATAAATATACCCATTTCGTTGATAAAACTTCGGTCCTTCAATAGTAGGTTGTGTATGATGACCATCGAAAACAATCTTATAGTCACTCAATTTGGTTTTCAAATCAGGACTAACCTCAAAAACACCCAATACGGAATTAAATCCAATTCGACTCTTGGCAAACCCAACCACTAAATAACATTTATCTTTTATCCAAATCGGACAAGGATCTTCTATTCCTTTCGCCTCAATCAAACACCATGGCTCAGACCAATTTCCTTTTTCTATATCGTCAGTACAACTAACATAAATTCCCTCATCAGGAAAAGGAATCACAGCGTAAAATAACCCTTTATGATATCGAATAGACGGAGCCCATGCCCCTTCTCCATGACAAACTGAATTAAATTTCGGAAATGGCAATTTATCCATAACATACCCAATCAATTTCCAATTCACCAAATTCTTACTCTTTAATACCGGCACTCCCGGTGTATGATTAAAACTAGACGCAATCATATAATACGTATCGTTTCTACGAATCACATCAGGATCGCTATAGTCACTTAAAATAATGGGATTATTATACCGCATATTCTTTCACCTACCTAAACAATCGAACAATATCATTATATGTTATAAAGACAAACAAAATCAAAATCAAGATAAAGAATACATTATTGATTATATTTTCCACTTTTTTATTTGGCTTTCTTCTCGTAATTAATTCATATCCCAAAAAGACAATTCTTCCACCGTCCAATGCCGGTATCGGCAATAAATTCATTACTCCTATATTTACAGACAACAAAGCCATAAAAGACAACAAAGCCAAGAAACCCGCACCGATATAACTTTCAACCATAGAAAATATACCGACAAAACTAGACAAATCGGAAACCCCGACTTGACGAACATCACTTGGGGCAATCAATAATTTTAACGTTCGGAAAATTAATGTGAAGTCATTCCAAAAATTCTCTCCCGCCGTACCAAACGATCCGAAAAAACTAAAATGCATAGACGGAGATACTCCAACTCTTTGTTGAATCTTTTCAATTCTTTGATTTTCCAAAACTTCATTCGTATATGATTCAATTACCACGTTATTTTCCAAACATTCATCTATCGTTACGATTCCGTTTTTCTCCAAAGAATAATATTCAAAATAAACATTACATAAATTGGTATCTTTAAATATTCTTATCAAATCTGACCAAGAATCTTTTGTTAATGAAATAACATCTCCCTCGATTACCTTACCATTTTCTACTTTATCCACTCTCATTTTCGTAAGAATATCGCCACTCGAAATAGGATATTCTCCCTTTTTCTTATCATTTTTATATCTTATCGCAATATTTCCAACTCGAAGTCCGTCTACTTCCAACGGATCCGTCGAAGCCTGAATATTCGAAAGACCGATAGAGGCAATATATGTAATCGTTTCAATATCATATTCTTCCGTTTTTCCATCTCGTTCTACTCGAATTGTAATCGTAGTCAAATTCTTTTCATATTCTTTATCCAATGCTTGAGAGAACTCCGTCCAAGTAGAAACCGAATTCCCATTAACCGCCAAAATCTTATCTCCGACTTCCAATATTCCTTCTGAACTCAATCCTTCCGAAACTTCTCCGATCTTCGTAGATTTATAATTGGGAACACCGGTAGCGAAAGCGACAATCAAATAAATAATAAATGCCAAAATCAGATTCATCATCGGACCGGCAAAAAGAGTAATAAATCTTTGCCATAAACTCTTCGATTCCATACTCCGATTATAAGGAGAAAGTTGCATAGTCTTATTTTTTTCAAAAATATACATTGCGTCCGGTTTAACCGTATAATAGTGTTCGTTTTTCATATCGTCAACCAAACGAATAAATAAATTTTGATCCTTACCATATAAATCCGCTTCAAGAACTTCTCCTCGAATTTGACAATCTTTGTTTTCGTCGAAAATAATCTCTACTACCTGATCATTTTCGATATTGATTCCGATTTTATCTCCAATCTTAATTAAATCCGCACTGATTTCTTCTCCTGCCATAGAAACAAAACCGCCAATCGGAATCGCCCGAATACAAAACATCGTTTCCCCGAATTGTTTTTTATAAATAACCGGTCCCATACCGATAGAAAATTCATGACAAAGAATTCCCGCTCTTTTCGCAAAAAAGAAATGTCCGCCTTCATGAACAATAATAATAATTCCCAATATTAAAATAAACGCAATGATTGAAACTATAACCAAAGGAACTCCACTCAATGCCAAAATCATTTTTTATCCGCTCCATATCGATGTAAAATTTTAGTCATAATAGACCGACTCAATGAAAGTACATTCTCTAAAGTATATTCAACTTTTTCATAATCATTATTCCTTATTTCCTCAAATATAATATTTTCTATTTTTAAGAAATCTATGTAATGATTCAAAAATAAATAGACAGCCGCTTCATTTGCCGCATTCAAAACGGCAGGATAAACTCCCTTTTTCATAACAGCATAATACGCATAATCCAAACAAGGATATCGTTGAACAGACAATTCTTTAAATTCCAAATTCAATCCGACGAAATTCAAAGGATTATCGATCGTCAATATATGATTCGGATAAAATAAAGCATACGCAATCGGAATACGCATATCTGCGGAACCGAGTTGGGCTTTTATTGTCCCGTCATCAAATTCAACCATAGAATGAACGATACTTTGCGGATGCAGAATCGTCTTAATATTTTCATAAGGAATACCAAATAAATGATGGGCTTCTATCACTTCAAACCCTTTATTCATCATAGTAGCACTATCGATTGTTATCTTTTCTCCCATATCCCAATTCGGGTGAGAAAGGGCCTCTTCTTTTGTTACATTTTTTAATTCTTCCCTTGTTTTATTTCTAAAAGATCCACCGCTTGCCGTAATAATCAAATTCTTGATTTGTTTCTTATTTTCTCCTTGAATACATTGCAAAATAGCCGAATGTTCGGAATCGATTGGAATCAAATCCACATGATATTGATTTACCATATCCATAATTATATCACCGGCGACAACCAATGTTTCTTTATTGGCCAAACAAATCGTCTTTCCACTACGAATCGCCGATACCGTCGGCATCAATCCCGCAATTCCAACCAACGCATTGACAAACACTTCATTCTCATATTTATGAAATTCCGCCAAAGTCAAAAGTCCTTCATCTCCGTACACAATATCGGCAGGATAAGAAGGAAGAAAAATATCTTCTTTTTTTCGAAAACAGATGATTTCCGGTTTAAATTCTTCTATGATAAACTTCGCCAATTCCAAATTTCTTCCGACCGAAATTCCTACAACACATAATTCATTGTTATTGCGGACAATATCCAATGTCTGTCTGCCGATAGAGCCACAAGCCCCTGCTATATACAAATATCTCATAATTCACCTGTAAGGGCTGACAAAGCCGGAAAGATAATAGATTCGAATTGTAAAAATACCAATAATATGGTCGAAGTAAACAATGCGGAATCAAACCGATCCAATACTCCTCCATGGCCGGGGAATAAATTCGAATAATCTTTTATTCCATACGTTCTTTTCAATTTCGAAGCGACCAAATCACCGATTTGGGAACAAATAGACATAAATAACGTCAAAAGAATCATAAACACAATCAAACCAGCCGGCGATAAAGTATCATATTCGAATACTCCTTCAAAGAAACTGATTTTTTCTCCATGAAATACAGGAGCGAATTTCGGATAAAAGAATAAAAACAAGAATCCGATAATAAGGGCTACTGCCGTTCCGCCGATTGCCCCTTCCCAAGACTTTTTCGGAGAAATATGCGGTGCCATTTTATGTTTTCCGAAATTCAAACCGAAAACCAATGCGAAAATATCGGTACTTACCGTTATAATCAATAAATACATAATAAACCGTACACCATAGGATCGTAACACCGTAAAAGAGGCAAAAGTTATACCGATATAAATAATTTCCAAAAGACACTTTCCCGCATCGGACGCATCAAATCCATTGATAAATACCATACAAGACATTAAAACCAAGAAAATACATGCCAAAGTCAAAAACATATCCAATTTAAACCCAAAATGGGAAATAGCCCGATAAATTAAAGTTTGACTGCATATATCAAAATTATTTACCACCGAAAAATACAAAAACTCTGTACAAACAATACTGACTATCTTTACCGATAATGGTATATTTTTCTGCTTGTCATACATATTTAAAATTTCCATTCCCGCAAGAATAGAAAATAAAATTATCAAAAGTTCAAATATATTAATCAATTCCGGAACAATCAATACAGGAATCAAAATAACTCCCATAATGATTCCGGTTATAATCCTTTTTTTCATTAAGACACCTCCAAAATCAAATTCCTTTTACATAAGTAAAAGAATACGCATACCATTATACCATTAATATTAAAAAAAATCCAGTAGAAAAGAACGACCTTCTATACTACTGGATTTTATTATTATATTGCCAATAATTCTTTATTTTTTTGTTCTGTAACTTGTTGAATTTGTTCAATCTTTTTATCCGTCAATTTTTGAACATCTTCCAAATAACTTTTTTCCGTATCTTCCGGCAAATCCAATCCTTTGATTTCTTCATTTACATCTCGACGAATATTACGAATGGCTATCTTGGCTTGTTCTTCCATCTTACCTACCAATTTTACCAATTCTTTTCTTCTTTCTTCCGTCATCTTTGGTAAAACCAAACGAATTCCATTTCCATCACTTTGCGGTGTCAGCCCCAAAGGAGAAGCCAAAATGGCCGTTTCAATCTGTTTCATTGAAGATTTATCATACGGCTTAATATATAGTTGATTGGCTTCGGGAATCGTTATGGAAGAAATCTGTTTAACAGGCGTCATCACTCCGTAATAGTCGATTTGAATCGAATCCAACAAAGAGGCATTGGCTCTTCCCGTTCTTACAGTTGACAATTCTTTTCCATAGGCTGAAATTGCCTTATCCATTTTATCTTCGCCCTCTAAAAGGACCATTTCTAATTCTTCCATATTATACTCCTATTCCACCTTAACTAAGGTACCTATTTTTTCACCTTTTACGGCTTTTACAATATTTCCTTGCGTATTCATATTAAATACAATCAAATTCAAACGATTATCTTTACATAAGGAAGCCGCAGTAGAATCCATTACAGCTAAATCTTTTGCCAAAATTTCAGAGAAAGTAAGTTCATCGTATTTCTTCGCATTCGGATTCGTTCGAGGATCGCTATCATACACACCCTCTGTCTTATTCTTTGCCATCAAAACCACTTGAGCCCCGATTTCCGTCGCCCGTAAAACACACGCCGTATCGGTAGAAAAATAAGGAGAACCCAATCCGCCGACAAAGATACAAACTCTCTTTTTTTCTAAATGCCGAATTGCTCTTCTACGGATATATGGTTCGGCAACTTGATTGATTGGAAGTGCCGTCATCACTCGTGTGGGGACACCCAAATGTTCCAAAGAATCTTGAACTGCTAGTCCATTCATTATCGTCGCAAGCATTCCCATATAATCTGCCTGAGCCCGATCCATTCCCAATCCTTCTGCTGTTTTTCCTCTCCAAATATTTCCACCGCCGACAACAATTCCGACTTCTACACCCAAATCATGAACGTCTTTGATTTGTTCGGCAATCGTTAAAACCGTCTGTGGATCGATTCCATAAGCCGTTCCACCTTTTAAGGCCTCTCCGCTCAATTTTAATAAAATACGTTGATACATAGCCATTCTCCTTCCTGTTGTAAAAAATTAAGGGGGTAAAAAAGCCCCCCTTTTACGGTCAAACCCTATAAGACAGTTTTAGACCGCTTTATTATTTGGCGTCTTTTTTATCTTCATTTGTGAATATTCACAACATTTTGTCTTATAAAAAATTGTCCCTTTATTATTTATACGCAGCAGATTGTGCTTCTACTTCGGCAGCAAAATCGCTAACTTGTTTTTCAATTCCTTCTCCTACCTCAAGACGAACAAAAGTCTGAACCGTTCCTTTTACGGAATTTACATACGCTTCTACTGTCTGATCAGTATTCTTGACAAACATTTGAGATAACAAACAAATCTCTTTTAAATTTTTATCCAAACGGCCCGGAACAATACGTTCAGCAATGATATTTTCCGGCTTTGGTTTATTGGAAGCGGCATTTTCATTCAACGCAGCCGCTAAAATAACTTCACGTTCTTTGGCAATTTCGTCCGCAGGAATATCATCTTTAGAAACATATTTCGGACTCAATGCCGCAACATGCATCGCAACATCTTTGGCAACCTCTTCATTTCCGCCTTTCAAAACAACAACGGTAACAATACGGCCACCCATATGCTTATACGCACCGAATAATTCATCATCGGCTTTATTCAAAACCGAAACACGACGTAAAGATAATTTTTCACCAATTACTCCGGAAGCCTCTAAAATAATCGTTTCCAAAGTTTTACCATTGGATACAACCTTTAACGCATCTTCCGTATTTTCAGCATCAGATTGAACCAAAATATTTCCAACTTGATTTAACAAATCAATAAATTTAGAATTCTGAGCCACAAAATCGGTTTGAGAATTCAATTCAAACATTACACATTTATTATTTAAAATATTATAAGAACACAATCCTTCCGCAGCGATTGCCCCTTCTTTTTTAACGGCTTTCGCAATACCCTTTTCTCTCAACCAAGTTACCGCCGCTTCCATATCTCCGTCCGTAGCGGTCAATGCCTTCTTACAATCCAACATACCGGCAGAGGTAAGTTCTCGCAATTCTTTTACCATTTGTGCAGTAATATTCGCCATATTCTTTCCTCCAAAACTATTCTGTTGCGGAATCGGCAACAACAGCCTCTTCTTTAACTTCTTCTTCTTTAACGGGTTCTTCCTTTACTTCCTCTGTCTTCTTTACAGCGGTTTTCTTAGCCGTAGTTTTCTTCGCTGCCGGCTTCTTTACCGTAGGAGCAGGTTCTGCCTTTACTTCTTTTTCTTTAAGAACGATTTTTTCCTTTTGAATTTCTTCCGTTAAATTCACATCTTCGGTTTCTTCAAACTTCTCCACAACACCGCCATTTGCCTCGATTACCGCATTACTCATAACCCAAGTAACAAGCCGAACCGCACGAATCGCATCATCGTTTGCGGGAATAACATAATCCACATCATCCGGATCACAGTTCGTATCCACAATACCGAACACAGGAATATTTAATTTACGAGCCTCCATTATCGCATTATGTTCCTTGCGTGGATCTACGATAAACAAAGCCTCCGGAACTTTCTTCATTTCTTTGATTCCGCCTAAGAATTTTTCCAATTTATCTCTTTCGGCAACCAACTTGATAACTTCTTTCTTCGGAAGTTTGGCAAACTCGCCATCTTCTTCCATTTTATACAAATCTTGAAGTTTCTTAATTCTTTTACGAATGGTCTTGAAATTGGTTAACGTACCACCCAACCATCTTTGATTAACATAATACTGGTCGCAACGAATCGCCTCTTCCTTAACGGCTTCTTGGGCTTGTTTTTTCGTTCCGACAAATAATACCTTACCACCATCTTTAACGATGTTTAATAAGGCAACATACGCCTTCTCGATTTCATTTGCGGTTTTCTGCAAATCGATGATGTAAATCCCATTTCTAGCAGTAAAGATATACTTCTGCATCTTCGGATTCCATCTGCGAGTCGCATGTCCGAAATGAACACCAGACTCTAATAATTGTTTCATTGAAACTACTGATTCAGACATTTTTTTCTTTTCCTCCATTTTATTTTTGTTATGTCCTCTATCCTCTTCTACGCTTGCCCCCATCAATTTTACTTGCACACGATGGCAAACTCCGAGAATATGTGTATTTTGTGCCTATTCAATGTTACCATATTTTTACTGTCTTTTCAATGAAAAAATAAAAAAAATAAAGAATTTTTCCAATTTGACTTTTTTTAAATTTTACACTAATATATACTAAAAACGGAGAGAATACTATGACCTATAAAGAATTCGCAAATATAATCAAAAACAAAAGAGAAAATTTATTCATTACTCAAAAGGAATTTGCTCTTAAAATCCCTACCAAACCCCTTACCTATTATCGGATTGAAAACGGGATTCAAGAACCTACCTTTTATCAACTCCAACAAATCTGTATTTTATTGGATATAGATTTTACTGAAATCGTTTTAAAAAAATAAGTCGGTTTTTTCACCGACCTATTTTTATTCTATATTGATTTTTCTTAAAAATTGTTTTACCTTAGAAGGCTTACATTTACAACTATAAACCGCCATTCCAAGTACCATTCCCGCCATAAAGGCACATAATTTTTTCATATTTCCATCACCCGTAATTATTTTTCTTCGGAATACATGTATTATAAAGGTAATTTTTGTTAATCCATAAAACTATACGGTGTTATATCTTCCATATCATATTCCCCAAACGTATCAAAAGGAATCGATTCATCGAAGATCTTTTCTTCTTCATTCTGTTTTTGTTGAACCCGAGAATATAACGTCGTTTGTCTACCGTATTCTACGGTATGAATCGCCCGTTCCAGTACCTCCGGTTTTCCCAAAAGAATCAATTTTTCCTTCGCCCTAGTAATAGCGGTATATAAAATCTTCTTTTTCAACATAATTTGATAACTCGGTAAAATCGGTAAAATCACATTTTTAAATTCACTGCCTTGAGATTTATGAATGGAAATCGCATAAGCCAACTTTAAATTTTCGATAGAACTTATCGGATATTGTACGATTCTTCCGTAAAAATCAATACATAACATTTCTTTATCTTTGAATTGGATAACATCTATTATTTTTCCAATATCGCCATTCATTATATCGAGTTCACTATCATTTTTTAACTGTAAAACCTTATCGTTTTTCTTAAATAACAAATTCTCTCTCTTTATTATTTTTTCCGTTTCTGGATTATATTTTGCCTGAATGGCAGAATTGATCGCATCGATTCCAGCAACTCCTGCATACATCGGAACCAAAATCTGAATATCCGTTAAAAGATCTCCTCCGCTTTCAATAAAATTATCAAAAATACGAAAAATACCTTTAATGACATCTTTGGTATCGTAATTATAAAAAAATACCTCTTTTTTATTATTGAAAATCGGATAATAAATCCGTTCTGCCAAAATCATATACGATAACGATACAATATCCGAATTCTCCGCTTGTCGCATAATTTGTGTCAATTCGGTTGTCTTAAAAATATCGCTTTGAATCAAATCGAAAAGCACATTCCCCGGACTAACCGAAGGGAGTTGATGAACATCTCCTACCAAAATAACCTGACAAGAATTCGGCAATGCCGTAAAAAACCGATATGCCATTTCGATATCCAACATAGAAGCCTCGTCAATTATCGCCAATCCACAAGATAATGGTGCCATTTCATTGTGTTCGAATCCGCCGTCATAACTATATCCCAAAGCCTTATGAATCGTCGAAGCCTTAAAATGCGTAGCTTCGCTCATTCTCTTAGCGGCCCTTCCCGTCGGAGCGACCAATAAAATCTTATATTGCATAACATCATCACTTAAAGACGCATTATGCATTTTCGCATATAGCGTTAAAATTCCATTTAAAATCGTAGATTTCCCCGTTCCCGGTCCACCTGTTATAATAGATAATTTATTAGCAAGGGCTTCCAATATTGCCTCTTTTTGTTGAGGTGTATATGTAATATTTAAAAGTTTTTCTATATCTTTTAAAGATTCTTTTAACCGCTCTTTTTTAAAATTCTCTTTTCCACCTTTGGAAAGTTTTAAAAGTTTTTCCGCACACTTCGTTTCAAAAAAATACAAATTCGATTCAAAAATCCGATCCTCTTCTACTTTCAATTTCCCCGAATCCCGTAAATAAGATATCTCATTTTCAATATTCAAAGAACTTATTTCGCTATCTCCCAATAAATTCAAAACCGAATGAATCGTCTGTTCCATCGTCAAAAATGTGAATCCTTGTTGATAACAAACCGCACTTACCGTATAAAGGATAGCGGAACGAATTCGCAAAGGATCCTCTCTCTTAAATCCCATATTTAATGCCAACGCATCACATTTCTTAAATCCGAATCCCTCTACTTCTTCAATCAAACAATACGGATTCTCTTCGATTTTATTTGCCGCTTGAACTCCATAAACATCATACAATCTTTGAACCATTTTCGGTGTCAACCCAAACCCATATAAACGAATAAAAACTTGTTCGGAATCATAATTTTCTTTTAAAACTCGCTCCAACATTTCCTTTTTCGATAAAGTTAAACCTTTTACTTCGTCCAACCGCTTCGGATCATTCAATATAATATGGATACAATCCAATCCCAAAACTTCAACGATATTTTCCGCAGTTTTTTCTCCAATACCATAAAACTTTTCTCCCGATAGATAATGAATCAATCCTTCTTTTGTAAAACTATTACTTTTGGCATACGATTCCACAAAAAATTGTTCACCGTACTTAATATGAACTTTACGAACACCTACGAATTCATAAATCAATCCATCTTCCAACTTTGGAAAATTACCTATTATCGTAATTTCTTCCTTATCCAACGTCGTTAAAACACATACTTTATATAAAGAATCCGGAACAGAATAAATATAATTCGTAATATATCCCACAACTACTTCTTTATCCATCAGTATTTTCTTCTTTCTTCATTAAAATAAACCGTATCGATAATCGCTCCACCCATACAAATCTCTCCATCATAAAGGACAACCGCTTGTCCCGGCGTTACCGCCCGAATACCTTGCGGATAAAAAACTTCGATTTGATTGTTGGGTAAAAAGTGAAACGTAATGGATTCATCTGCCTGACGATAGCGAAATTTAGCCGTATATTTTTTATTTTCAGACGGAATATCGGCTATCCAATTACAATCGCTTGCGATACAACGATTCGAAATCAAATATTGACTATCATGGCCTTGTCCGACCAATAATTCGTTTTTCTCTAAATCTTTCCCACAAACAAACCAAGCGGCATTTTCAAAATGATTATTTCCGCCGATGCCCAATCCTTTTCTCTGCCCAATCGTATAATACATCAGTCCGTCATGTCTACCCAATATCGTTCCGTCCATCGTAACGATATTTCCTTGTTTGGCAGGAAGATAATTCTGTAAAAACTTCTTAAAATTTCGTTCCCCGATAAAACAAATACCGGTAGAATCTTTTTTAAAAGCCGTAGGCAAATTTGCCGTTTCGGCAATCTTACGAACCTCTTCTTTGGTTAAATGTCCAATCGGAAATAACGCCTTTCTTAACTGACTTTGTTTCAACATACAAAGAAAATACGTTTGATCCTTATTCCCATCTACTCCACGAAGTAGATAACTTTTTTCTTTTTCATGACGAACTCTAGCATAATGCCCCATCGCTATATAATCCGCATGATACTGTTCCGCATACTTTAAAAAGGCATTGAATTTAATATATTTATTACACATAATATCGGGATTCGGTGTTCTTCCTTTTCGATATTCTTCCAAAAAATAAGAAAATACGGTATTCCAATATTCTTCGATAAAATCCACCCTATGCAATGGCAAACCCAACACATCGGCAACGGCTTTGGCGTCTTTATAATCCATTTCCTGAGGACATACTTCATTATTTATATCCGGATTCCCCAATATATCGTTATTGGTTGCGGAATCCCAATTTCGCATAAATACCCCTTCGACATCATATCCTTGATCCTTTAAAAGTTTAAATGCCACTGAACTGTCCACTCCGCCGGAAAGGCCTAAAATTACCTTCATTGTATCACCACCATAAATCATATTAATTGTAACATATTCTATTGAAATTATCACTAAAAAAACATATAATTAACTTTAAAAAGGGTGGTTTTTATGGAAAACGAAGAAACAAAAAACGAAAATGAACATACATATGACAATGGATTTCATCCGAAAGAAGTAAAATTAAAAGACACCTACGTTTTTTATCGTCATGATTTTTTCTTTCGACTGATAAATAGAATCATATTTTGGCTTACCAAGTTTTTCTTGTTTTTTCCTAAAAAACTGGTATGGGGATATCGGATAATCGGCAAAAAAAATATAAAAAAACAAAAAGGATTTTTATTAATTTCCAATCACACCCATCAACTAGATGCCTTAATTATCTCTACTTCTCTACCTTGGAAAAAATTGTATATCACAACTCTACAATCCAATATGGGTTTCGGAATCATATCCAAATACTTCCGTTGCGGTGGTGCCGTTCCAATTCCCGAAGATATTAAATTATTTAAAAAATTTAATAAAGAAACAACGGAAACATTAAATAAAGGATATAATATTTTGGTTTATCCCGAAGCGGCATTAATGCCATATTGTGATCATATACGTTCTTTCAAACCGGGAGCGTTTCATTTTGCGTTAGATGCGAAAGCCACTATTATTCCAAGTGTAATTACCTATCATAAACCAAAAGGATTATATAAATTAACCAGAAGAAAAAAACCTTGTATGCGGTATAATATCTTACCTCCTTATACTTTAAAAGATTATGGAAATCGAAGAATTACATTAGAAACCGCAGCCAAAGATTTACAAAAAATAATGTCTGATTATTTTGAAGCACACAGTGATTATTTTAAATAGGATCTACCCCGATCCTATTTTTTATTTAATTTTAATTCTTTATATAACCGATTAAATTCTTCTCCTCTTTGTTCGTAACTCTTATATTGATCGAAAGAGGCAAACATTGGAGAATATAAAATAACTTCCTTATTCTGCCGTTTAATATACGCACTATGAAGGGCTTCTTCCAATGTTTCGAAGCGAAAACACTCTATATTTCTTTTCTTAAAATACTCCACCACTTTATCTTTTGTCTGTCCATACGCATATACACAAATCAATTTGGTTAAGCACCCTACATCTAACTGAATATCCATATTTCGGTCATATCCCCCACAAATCAAATGGATATCATTTAATGATTGAATGGCAGCCATAGTAGAGGCACAATTTGTGCTTTTCGCATCGTTATATACATATGTATCAATCAAATTGAGCCGATAAGGAACATCTTTAAATCCTTTTAAAAGTTTACAAGCTCTTTTTATATTAAAATCCAATAAAGAAATCACCGTTAAAACTGCTAAATAATTCTCGATTTTATGTTTGGAATTCCATTCTTTTTTCGTTAAATGATAAATTCTTTTATTTTTATAATAAATATAATCATTCAAAACATAAATCCGACTGATCGTACTACAATAAGAAAACCCAATCGGTTTTGCCTCTATATATTTTCCCAAATCTTTTAAAAAGGAATCGTCCATATTATAAACCGTATAATGATCATAACTTTGTTTATATGCTATATTACATTTAGCGTCCACATACTCTTTTAATGTTGGGTGATGATCCAAATGGCAAGGGGAAATATTCAATAAAACACTGATATTACAATCCAACGTCCGAATGGCTTCCAACTGAAAACTGGAAAGTTCAACAATAAAAATATCCGCCAAAGGGTGATCCACTACCGCATCACAAACACTATATCCGATATTTCCACAAACAACCACATCGAATTTCGTACTTAATATATGTCCCAGCATTGAAACCACACTGGTTTTCCCGTTTGATCCTGTAACCCCGATAATATAGGGGTGTTCTAATAAATAACACAATTCTATATCCGATATAATCGTTCCTTTTAATTTCGAAAAAACCGGATCTTGTAGACGAATTCCCGAAGATTTAACAATATAATCATATTCAAAACTTGTCAATTCATCGATATTTTCATAAGTATATTGCATATTATGTTTTTCCAATAATCTTTTACAACCGTTATTTGTTACACCCTTACCCAACAATAAAATATTCAAACCTATCACCATATAACTATATGTGAATACCAAAAAAAATAAAACCGGAAATCTTAAAGCGTTTCTATCAAATATTCTACCAATATTTTAACCGCAATACATATCAATATAATACCACCCAATATCTCCGCTTTATCGGATAATTTTGTTCCAAATTTCTTTCCAATTTCTAAAGCAAAAATACATAATAAAAACGTAATACACGCAATACATAAAAACGTAATATATACTTCCGATTTGGGGCTTCCGACATAAACAAGTCCCACCGTTAAAGCATCTATCGATGTGGCAATCGCTTGAATCAAAATGGTTTTAACAGACAAAGCCTTCACATCTTCCGGAGAATGACGCAGTGCTTCTATAATCATTTTAACTCCCAAAAACATCAAAATGACAAATCCTATAATCGCAATAACAGAAGAAATCCATTGTTCAAAAAGATTACCGAATAAATAGCCAATCAAAGGCATAACCCCTTGAAATACCCCAAAACTTACCGCTATCCCTATTCCTTTTCTTCTTTTCATTTGCGGTTCTATTAATCCATCTCCCATACTGACAGCACATGCGTCCATAGCCAAAGAAATTCCCAATAGAATACTTTGAATAATCCAAAACATAGTCTATCACCCCCCCGTAAAAAAATAAGAGTATGCATTAAGCACACTCCAATAGACATAAGTATAGCCCAATGCTACACTTAAGTCTTGTCAATTAAGATAAACCAGGCTTTCACCAGTATGTTGATTTATCACGATAATCGCCGACTACTCCCTTAAGATGTTCTTATCATATCATAATTCCATATATCTGTCAACGATAGAATAAAACCATTAAAACAATCAAAAGAATTTGAATCCCGTAAAATATAAAATCCACTTTCAATTCCGAATATCCACAAGCCTCTAAATGATGATGAAATGGTGCCATTTTAAAGATTCTTTTCCCATTTGTTCTTTTATAGTACCAAACTTGAAGAATAACGGAAAGCGTTTCGAAAATGAATAATGCCCCCATTAAAATAAAAGGAACTATGGCATTCAAATATAATGCCAACATCGCATAAAAAGCCCCTAAAAACAAAGACCCCGTATCTCCCATAAAAAGAAATGCCTTTGGATAATTCAAACACCAAAAAATAAATAAAGGAATCATAATACAAATTATCATATAAAAAATACTCCATTCCTTTTTTTGATAACTGATATATAAAAATCCCAAAGATAACAACAACGATAACCCACTACATAATCCATCTACTCCGTCCGTTAAATTAAAGGCATTGGTTGATGAAGTCAATATCCCCAACATTAAAAGCCCATATATCCAACGGATATCCAAAGAATATCCGAAAAGATCTATTTTCGTAGACATATTACTCTCCAAAAACAAAACAAAAGATATTCCCGCTATACCGATTTGTAAAATCAATTTCACTGTCGGAGAAATTCCTTTATTATTATGTTTTAAAGTAATCAATAAATCGTCCACAAACCCTAAACAACCATATAAAAATATCGTTAACGCAATATTCATTGTCTTTAAATCATAAAAAATAAAAAACAAAGGAAGGATTACAAATATAATACCTCCCATTGTAATAGTCCCTGTTTTACTTCTATGAGAAATCAATCCTTCTTCTCTTTCGTATTGTTGGATTCTTTTAAAAAACCGAATATAAAAAGTATATAAAAACACAGAACAAAGAGCCAATATCAATAATCTCATAGAATCACCATTTCATATTATGCAATCAGAATGAAAATTATCCCTGTTCCACTCTTCCACTACATTCCAATCACTATATCTTTTTTTATGCCCTTCTATTTCCATATATTCTTCACACCCTTTTCCCAAAATCAATACATAATCTTCTAACGTAGCCTCATTTAACGCATATATTACCGCTTCTTTTCTATCTTCTATCACTTTTACTTCTTTAGATAATCCCTTCTTTATATCTTCTATAATGTCCATAGGCTTTTCATATCTCGGATTATCACTTGTCAAAATAATCTCACACCCCGAATCATTTAAAATCTTTCCTATCTTACTCCTTTTTTCTTTTTCTCTGTTTCCTCCACAACCAATAACCACAAAAACCTTATTATTCGGTAAACTTTTAACCTCTTGAATAACTTGATTTATCGCTTCAGGAGTATGAGCATAATCAATAATCACATTCCTATTTCTACATTCTACCAAATTCATTCTTCCTTCTACCTGCCTAAAATCTCTCAAAAAAGAACAAACACTTTCTATATTCATATTTAAAATTCTTTGAAAATAAAATAAAGGTAAAATATTATATACATTAAATCTACCAATCAAATTCGTCAAAATCTTGTGGTTATCCACTTCAAACTGAATCCCATTTGTATTACAAACCAAATTCTTCGCCCGTATAGCACACTCCTTTTTCATACCATAAAAAAGCACATTTGCCGAAGTATGCTTCACGATATCCATAGCCTTTTCATCGTCCAAATTAATTATCGCATATCCCGATTCTTTCAATTTATAAAAAGGAATCGCCTTTGCCCAAAAATATCGTTCCATCGTCAAATGATAATCCAAATGATCCTCACTGAAATTCGTAAACACCAAAAATTCAAAAGGAATTCCCATTACTCGCCATTCCTCAATAGCCACACTGGAAACCTCCATAATGACATACCGTATTTTTTTATATTTCGCATAAGAAAAATACTGATACAGATCTACAATTCTCGGAGTCGTATTATTATGTTTCGAATAATAATTCCTCGCAAAACACCCATTACTGCCAATCAACATACTATTATGATGCGTATATATAAAATACTTATATATTAACGTAGACGTCGTCGTCTTTCCATTCGTTCCGATTACACCAATAAATCTCAAATTTCGAATAGTCTTTCTATAAAAAAAAGCCAAACTCATTGCCAACAATCGTTTCGCATTCTCCGTATAAATATAATTGATTCCCTTATGTTCTATCCCTCTTTTCTCTGTAACAATCGTCTTTGCTCCATTATGTATAGCCTCTTCTATCTTATCATTTCCATCTACCGTATTTCCCTCTATCGCAAAAAACACAGAATTCACTATACATTCCCTACTATCATCTGTAATCATAAATATAATATGATTATTTTCCAATCTCGGTAAAAAAAACCTTTTACACAAAGTATTTACCCTCATTCCATTCACCTATATTATTCTATGAAAACTCCTACTTTTTTTAACACAAGCATAAAAGGTTTTATAATAAATTTAATCCATCATAAAAAACACCCAAGTCATACTTGAGTGCCAAATAAGAAAAAATACATTCCCCACTTTTATTATAAAATTCATCTATAACCAACTGATACAGTACTAATTTCTAGGTTTAGATATGGATAAATTCCCCCATGTTTCATTATAAAACATATATTTATGTGTCACAAATTCGAAATTTTTTTGAATTTGTGACACATAAATGATTAATTTTCTTTAAAATATCTATAAATTGAAATCAAATTTACAAAAATTAGACTGTTTTATCATTTATATCTTTATTTTGATTTATCTCTTCCCAATTCTTCTTTAATATCGTAATTTTCTTAAGTTTTTAAGGTTGAAACCAAAAAAGTTTATACTTTAATATAAGTTTTTTGGTTTGGAAATCCAAAACTTGAGTTCAATTAATGATTTTAATCATAAATATGTAGTGACCACAAATCGCAACGATGTGCAGAATATCAATGGAATTAAAGTGGTTCACATAGTGGATTTCTTACTGATGGAAAATTGGTAATAATGAAATTTACCAATCGTCACACATTTATTTAAGTTAAACAAAAAGGTCTTAGAATCGGTGCACTTTTACACCTTCTAAGACCTAACTTTTTAAAATATCTTATAAAAAATAAATTGATACTATCCTTGTATCAATCTTACTTATTTTATCTGGTGGACCCTTGGAGACTCGAACTCCAGACCCACTGATTAAGAGTCAGTTGCTCTACCAACTGAGCTAAGGGTCCAATTCTTTACTGCACTAACAATTATATCAAAATTAATTCCTTTGTCAACCTCTTTTCCTGATTTTTATAGTTATTTTATAGTTCATCTTACCTAAAAAGACCACTTGCTAAATTAATAGGTGGTCTTTTTACATAGTAAAAACCACCAGTTTCTTTGGTGGCCAATTTGTTATAGGATTTTACTATTTTATTCAGTTTTTGAAAACCATATTTAGAATTTAACACCACAAATACGGATTTCATTTGTTACTCCTTTTTAAATAATTATATCGCAAAATAAATTTTGTTTAGGATAGATAATTAAGGCGTTTTATGATAAAATGATTTATAGGATGTGATGAGTATGTTTGATATTAGTAAGTTGTATTCTTTAAGAGAAAACAATCAATTAGAGGTTAAAACTGCTAAGGGTGGTTTACCAAATAGTATTTGGGAAACATATAGTAGTTTTTCTAATACACATGGTGGTACAATTCTTTTAGGTGTTGCCGAAAAAGAAGATAAGACCTTATATCCTGTTGGTTTATCATTTAACGAGTGTGATAATCTTATCACTTCCTTTTGGAATATAATTCACAATAATAAAAAAGTAAATTTGAATCTAATTCAAGAAAAAAACGTTCACATTGAAGAAATTAATTCTTCTTTCATAGTTGTCATTGAGATTCCTATGGCTTCTTATTTTCAAAAGCCAATATACATTAACAATGATATATTTAATGGAACCTTTAGAAGAAATAAGGATGGAGATTATCATTGCACAAAAACTGAAGTAGTTGCAATGATAAGAGACCAAGAAAAAAATGTGGATCATCGTATTTTAAAAGATATTCCACTACGTGATGATACTTTCAATATGAAAACCGTTCATTCTTTTAGAGAACAATTTAAGTTCAAGAAGCCAAATCATCCTTGGCATAATCTTTCTGAAGATGAATTTTTAAGAGTTATAGGTGCTGTTGCATATGATGAAAACAATATACTTCATCCTACATTATTTGGTTTCTTGTTTTTTGGTAATGACTATAATATTACTTTATATCTTCCAGAATACTTTTTAGATTATCAGGAGCATTTAACACTTGATCCTGACATTAGATATACAGATAGGATTGTTTCTGATAATGGAGAATGGAGTGGAAATTTATTTGATTTTTATAATCGAGTTTATGCGAAAATAAGTGTAGATTTGCCTCTACCTTTTAAATTAGAAGAAAATAGTATATATAGAAAAAATGATACTGCTTTACATGAAGCTATCCGTGAAGCTTTAGCAAACTGTATTACAAATGCTGATTTCTCTTTTCCTAGAGGAATTGTTATAAAAAGATATATCGACCGAATTATTATTGAAAATCCAGGTTCATTAAGGATTTCTATTGAAGATGCCTATAAAGGTGGTATTTCTTTACCACGGAATGGTAACATATTAAAATGTTTTAACTTATTAGGGGTAGGAGAACGTGCTGGTTCTGGTATTCCTACCATTGTTAAGGCTTTCAAAGAAAAGAATTACCCAACTCCTATAATCACAGAAGAGATAGGAATAGATAGAACTATTCTGACTTTAATCTTAAAAGATAAGTCAAAAGAAATTGGAAATGATACGATAAATGATACGATAAATGATACGATAAATGATACGATAAAAAGTCTTTCTAAATTAAGTCAAATAGTTTATAAAGAAATACAGAGAAATCCATTTATCTCTAAACCTCAAATTGCGGAAAAATTAGAAATTAGTATGGCATCAGTTAGTAGAGCGATAGAGGAATTGAAAAATGGAAAGTTTCTATTAGGTAAAACATCTAATAAAGGTGGAAAGTGGATTTTAAAATAAATTTTTTCTTATCTCGCACCCAAGTGTTACTTGGGTGTTTTATGTTTGGTTAAATTTATTATAAAACCTACTTCTTCTTTTTTAATTTTGTAAATATTAAAATTATATTTGACAAAAATACGAAATAGAATTATAATTAAAATACGAAATAGAATTATAGGAGTAAATTATGAATGAAAGAAAATTTTTTTATGAACTTGGAAAGGTGATATATCAAATAGATGGCATATATCAAAATTATGGAAGAAATTGTAAAATAAGTTCCCCGAATTTGCTTTGGATTTTATATTCATTGAATGACGGGGAAGAACATAGTCAAAGACAAATTTGTGATGATTGGTCTATTCCGAGAAGCACTGCGAATACTATAATAAAGGAATTAGAAGAAAAAGGATATATTTCTTTGGTTCAAATTAAAGGAAAACGAAGGGAATTAAATATCATTTTGACAAAAAGTGGAAAGGAATATGCCGATACACTTTTGAATGATTTATATTGTAAAGAGAAAGAGGTGTATAAAAATATATCGAATGCGGAAGAAATATTACATATTTTAAAAAATTTAACTCAGCATATACAAATTATATCAAACGGAGGAAAAACAGAATGAAAAAAATAACACAAGATGCAGGAAGAAAACAACTAGGAGATTTCGCACCGGACTTTGCTCATTTTAATGATGATGTCTTATTTGGTGAAAATTGGAATAATACGGATATTGATATCAAAACTAGATGTATTATAACAATCGTATCTCTTATGTCTTCGGGAATAACAGATACTTCTTTGATTTATCATTTACAAAATGCCAAAAATAACGGAGTCAGTCAAAAAGAAATTGTAGCAATTATCACCCATTGCGGATTTTATGTCGGTTGGCCGAAAGCGTGGGCAGTATTTCGGTTAGCCAAAGAGGTTTGGAATGAGAAAATAAAAGAAAACAATGAAAAAGATATTTATCAAAATAGTATTATGTTCCCAATTGGTGAAAAAAACGATGGTTTTAAACAATACTTTATCGGACAAAGTTATCTTTATCCTATTTCGAAGAGTCAAGTCGGAATATTTAATGTAACGTTCGAACCAAGTTGCCGAAATAATTGGCATATTCACCATTCTAAAAAAAATGGCGGACAAATTCTTATTTGTATAGGTGGTAGAGGATATTATCAAGAATACGGAAAAGAAGCCATTGAAATGAATCCTGGAGATTGTATCAATATTCCAGCAGGTGTTAAACATTGGCATGGAGCGGCAAAAGACAGTTGGTTTTCCCATTTGGCAATCGAAGTTCCTGGAGAAGAAACATCAAATGAATGGTTAGAACCTGTTACGGACGAAGAATATAATAAATTAAAATAAGGAAATACTGTTATGAAAATAAAATTTATTCTTCTTCTATTTCTATTTTTATTTTTATCTGCCTGTTCAACAAATAAAAATAAAACAACTTATACAGAACATAGTAACATAAAAGTGATTTATTTCAGTTGTACAAACAACACTGAAAAAGTAGCAAATAAAATTTCAAATTATTTAAATTGTTCTATTGAAGAAATTCTTCCACTACAACCTTATACCGACGCCGATTTGAATTATAACAATAATTCTTCTAGAGCAAATATAGAACAAAACGATATAAACGCCCGACCGGAAATTCAAAACACAATAGATCTTACCGATATAGATACTATCTTTTTAGGTTATCCGATTTGGTGGGGAAAATTACCTAAAATCATATATACGTTTTTAGAAACATACGATTTGAATTCTTACACTATTATCCCATTTTGCACTTCGGGAGGCAGTGGAATTCAAACCAGTATTGAGGAAATAAAACAATGTGAACCGAATGCGGAAGTTTTACAAGGAAAAAGATTCTCTTCGAACGCAAAGGAAACGGACATAGAAACATTTATAGATACTTTAAAAATATAAAGGAGATAAAAAATGGATTTTGAACAAGTGATCAAACAAAGATTTTCCGTAAGAAAATTTAAAAACCAAACTGTTCCCTCTTCTCTTATCCATAACATATTGGAAGCCGGAAATCTTGCCCCAACAGCCAAAAACAATCAACCTCAAAAAATTTATGTTATTCAATCCGAAGAAGGATTACATAAATTGGATATGGCAACTCCTTGTAGATACAATGCCCCGGTTTGTTTAATCGTTGCCGGTGACACGCTTACCGCATGGTCTAAAGACGGACATTCCACTTATGAAATGGACGCTTGTATTGTCGCTAAACATATGATGTTGGAAGCCACGAATCTGGGATTAAATAGTATTTGGATAGAATTATTCGATAAAACCATATTAAAACAACAATTCGATATACCGCAAAATATTGAACCGGTTTGTATTATTCCTCTCGGTTATAAAAGCGACGACTGTACTCCTTCTCCTATGCATCTAAAAAGAAAAAATCTACAAGATATTGTCGAATACAGGTAGAAATATGAGTTTGATTATACATATTTATTATACAGGTCAAAATGGCAGTGCGAAAAAATTTGTGGAAGAAATGATTTCCAAAGGGATTGTCGATCAAATCCGAAAGGAAGAAGGAAATGAACAATATGATTATTTTTATCCGATAAATGATAAAGAAACCGTTCTATTAATCGATAAATGGAAAGATCAAGAAGCATTGGATAAACATCACCAATCCCAAATGATGAAAGAAATATCGGTTTTAAGAAATAAATATCATTTACATATGAAAACAGAAAAATTAACACATATTTAAAAGGGGCTTGAGCCCCTTTTTTATGCATCTAATGAGATAAAATCTCTACTCCATCTTCCGTTAATAATACCGTATATTCATATTGGGCAGACCAACCCCCATCTTCCGTATAAATCGTCCAATTATTAGAACTATCCAAAAAAACATCTCTTGAAAATTCATTTACCATAGGTTCTATAGTAAAAACCATACCGGGAAATAAAACCATTCCCGTATTCTTTTTGCCATAATGATAAATAAACGGATCTTCATGGAATTCAATCCCAACACCATGCCCACCGATTTCATGAACTACACTATATCCTTGCGATTTCACATATTTTTCAATCGTATATCCAATATCTCTCAATTTAGAATACGGTTTTAATTCTTCAACCGCCAAATCTAACGCTTTTTTCGTCGTACGAACAAGCCGAACGGCTTCTTCATCGCATTTTCCCATACAAAACATTCGTGACGCATCGGCATAATACCCATGATAGATTGTCGTACAATCGACATTGATAATATCCCCTTCTTCCAAAATATCTTTTTCATTGGGAATACCGTGACATACGGCATCATTGATTGACGTACAACAACTTTTCGGAAAACCTTCATATCCAAAAGGAGCTGGAATACCGCCTAATTTTTTCGTAGTTTCAACTACGATTTTATCGATTTCTTCAGTAGACATACCGATATGAATTTTCTTTTCCACTTCGTCCAATACCATTGTATTGATAATTCCGGCCTGCCGAATTCCTTCGATTTGTTCTTCTGTTTTAATCATTTTCTCGGTCGGAACTTTTTCATTTGGAAACCTTCGAACCATCTCTTTATATTCCATTATATTTTACCCCCTTTGTCGTTGAAACATATATCTTTTCCATTTCCGTATCAACATGATATAAATCTTCCGAATATTGTTTTAACGCCTCTTGATCGGAAAGAGGTAAATTATTTTTACTTTTATATCGTAATTCATGTTCCAAAGAAGCCCACATATCCATCGCAAGTGTTCGGAATTGAATTTCTACGGGAACAGTTTTAACTTCATTCCCGATATATAATTCAATGGATAAAACCAAATGTAAACTTCGATATCCCGTTTCTTTGGGATTGGCAATATAATCTTTTCTCAATAAAACTTTTAAATCCTTTTGGGATATCAACAAATCAATGATTTGATAAATATCTCGAATATACTTACAAATAACTCGAATTCCGGCTATATCATATATATTTTTTCTTAAAGATTCAAACGTTAAATCATATCCTCTGCGGATCATTTTCTCTATTATACTTTCCGGACTCTTAATTCGGGACTCAATATGATGTATCGGATTATGATCGAAATGATTTTGACAATAATCATCTAAATTCTCCAATTTGGCAGACATTTCTCTTAACGCATATCCATATTCGTTTTCAATAGATAAATATTTTAAAATAATCTCTTTCGTTTGTTCATTGAAATTCGGTATATTATTTAATCGATTTCGATTGATTTTCTCCGTTTTTTGTAAAATCATTATTCTCACCGAAAATATTATATCATTTTGCCAGACAAATGAAAAGAGGAGCGTTTTAAAGTTCTTTTCTATTAATAGGAATACTATCAAAAAGGGGCTATGAAACCTTTCTTTTTAAAGTTAGATTCACAGTCCCTTTTTTAACCTTCACAGTTCTTTTTATAAATATAATACAAACCCTTCAACAATAAATTCTCTTCAATAATAATCTTATGTTTACAATACGGCACGATTCCTTTCGATAAACCGCCTGTGGCGATAATCGTACAAGAATATCCCAAATCGGCAAGAATTTTATCAATCAATCCGTCTATCATCGCTATCGTTCCATAAAGAATACCACTTCTCATACACTCTACCGTATTTTTCCCAATAACCTTTTTCGGAATATCCAAAGAGATTGTAGGAAGTTGAGAAGCACTATGAGTCAATGCCTCTAACGAGGTTTTCATTCCCGGAATAATCATTCCCCCGATATGGGTTCGATTCTTATCTATAACGCTGATTGTCGTCGCCGTTCCCATATCAATAATAATAATCGGGCCTTCATATTCTTCTATTGCCGCTACTCCGTCCGCTACTCGATCCGCACCCAACGTTTGCGGACTGTCGATCTTGATGTTCAAACCGGTCTTAATTCCGGCACCGACATTCCAAACTTTTTTTCCTAAAATTTCTTCCATTGCCGTTAAAACTTGATGAGTAAGTTCAGGAACAACAGAAGAAAGAATTCCGCCTTCAATCTGTTCGATATTAATGTGAAACACATCAAACATGATTTTAAACTGAATCAAATAATCCAAACTCGTCTTATTTTTTTCCGTTCCAATCCTTCCGGAAGCCAAAACTTGTGTTTCATTCAATATTCCGATAACTATATTCGTATTCCCAATATCAACAGCCAATATCATTTGATTCCTCCAAGTGCATCATCGCTTCCAAAATTTGTCGAGCAGTTTGTTCTTTAGACATCAGCGGTAAAACCATTTCATTGTTTTCGGTAATCAAAGTGATTTGATTCGTATCCACTCCGAAACCCGTGGTATCGGAAACCAAATTCGCACAAATCATATCCGCATTTTTATCTTTTAATTTTTTTCTTGCCCGAGTCAAAACATCTTCTGTTTCCATACAAAATCCAATCAATTTTTGTTGTTTGGTTCTATGTTGTCCCAAATACATCAAAATATCTTCCGTTCTTTTTAAAGAAATTACCATATCTTTATCCGTTTTCTTTATCTTTTGATTGGAATAGATTTCGGGAGTATAATCCGCTACCGCAGCACACATAATGATATAATCATACTTCTTATATTTTTCTTTTACACAATCAAACATATCCTTTGCAGAAACAACAGGTACCACTTGAATTCCATGAAACGCCTTAATTTCCACTTCTCCCGA
The DNA here is from genome assembly GCA_947592005.1 of uncultured Anaeroplasma sp. Lineage (GTDB taxonomy): Bacteria > Bacillota_I > Bacilli_A > Acholeplasmatales > Anaeroplasmataceae > Anaeroplasma. Next base: position 10,704 of record CANQDJ010000008.1, on the reverse strand, counting down.
AATAAGCATAACTTCAGCTCCCATTAAATATGCTTGTTTGGCCAAAGCGTAACCCATTTTACCGGTAGAATGATTGGTTATATAACGAACAGGATCAATATTTTCTCTAGTTGGACCGGCAGTAATTAAAACCGATTTCCCTTTTAATTCTTCGGTTTTTAAACTATATTCCAAAATATACTCCAACAATAAATCTTCCGAAGGCATCTTTCCGATACCGATATCTCCACACGCCAAATGTCCCGTAGTCGGAGTAATAATTTTATACTGATACCCTTCCAACTTTTTTAAATTATCTTGTAAAATCGGATTTAAAAACATATTGCTGTTCATTGCCGGAGCAATCAAAATAGGACAGGTACAGGCAAACACCGTCGTTGTAAGCATATCATCGCAAATTCCATTTGCCAATTTACCAATACAATTCGCACTAGCAGGAGCGATTAAAACAATGTCCGCTCTTTTCGCCAAAGCGATATGTTCTACTTTAAATTCAAAATTTCTATCAAAAGTATCTACCAAACACTTATTTCCCGTCAATGTTTCAAATGTAATCGGGTGGATAAAATTACAAGCATTCTTTGTCATAATTACTTCCACATTCGCATTTAATTTCTTTAACATAGAAGCCAAATTGGCAATTTTATACGCCGCAATACTACCTGTAACTCCCAAAAGAATCGTTTTCCCCTTTAACATAATCTCAACTCCTACTCTTGTTGTTCCAAGCGACCATGTTTTTCATAATTCGCAATCCGTTCGATTTGATTGTTTGAATTGACAAAGACCACCTTCGGTTTATGCGTTTTCGCTTCGGATTCCTCTAATCCACAATACGCCATAATAATGATTTTATCTTTAACCGACACACATTTTGCTGCCGCACCGTTTAAACAAATAACACCACTATCTCTTTTTCCCGCAATCGTATATGTTTCAAACCGATTACCATTATTTATATCCACAACCTGAACCTTTTCATATTCCAAAATTCCCGAAGCCTCTAATAAAGCACTATCTATGGTAATACTTCCTACATAATCCAAATCCGCTTGTGTTACCGTCGCCCGATGTATTTTCGATTTTAGCATAACTACATTCATACTTAATCCTCACATTTATAAATAAAATTATCAATCAATCTTGTTTTGCCAATATATACCGCAATAGCGACCAATACTTCCTTTTGAATTCTATCCACTCTTTGAATATTTTCATTATCTACTATCTCAACATAATCCACTTTGGCAAGAGGTTCGGTTTGTAAATGTTCGGTGATCGTTTGAATAATCTTTTTACAATCCCTTTCTCCCTTTTCTATCTGTTCTAATCCCAACTTTAAACTTTGTGATAATACTCTAGCAGCAATCCGTTCTTGCGGATTCAAATATGTATTTCTACTTGATTTTGCCAAACCATCTGCCTCTCTTACAATAGGACAGGCAACAATCTCGATATCAAAATTCAAATCCCGTACCATACGACGAATAACCGCTAACTGTTGAGCATCTTTTTGCCCGAAATATGCTCTATCCGGTGCGACAATATGAAACAATTTTGAAACGACCGTACAAACACCACCAAAATGAACCGGTCTTCTCGCTCCGCATAACAATTCGGTAACTTCTGTCGTTTGAACCGAGGTCGTAAAATGACTTGGATACATTTCATTTGGTTCGGGATTAAAAATCAAATCCCCACACGTTTCATCTACCAAAGCCATATCTCTTTTTATATCTCTCGGATAAGAAGCCAAATCTTCATTCGGTCCGAATTGAATCGGATTTACAAAGATAGAAACAACCGTTCTATCATTTTGTTCAACAGACTTTCGAATCAAACTTTGATGGCCTTCATGCAGATATCCCATTGTCGGAACAAGACCTACCGTCAGTCCTTGTTTCCGCCATTCTTTTACAATTTGACGTACTTCTTCAATCGTTTTAACCAACTTCATTTTTCTATACCTCTAATATAATTTTTCCAATACTTCGTCGGAAATGGAAAATGTATGTTCTTTAGAAGGAAATTGCCCTTCTTCCACTTCTTTTTTAAATTGTTTAAATGCTCCTTGCATCACATCATATACATTCGCATATCGTTTCACGAATTTCGGACAAAAGCCATTTGTATATCCAAGCATATCTTGATAAACCAAAACTTGTCCATCACAAGAATTCCCTGCCCCAATACCAATCGTCGGAATTGTCAATTTTTCCGTTATCTTCTTTGCCAACTTGTCCGGTACACATTCCAACGTTACCGCAAACGCTCCCGCTTTTTCTACCGCAAGAGCATCTTCCATTAACTTAGTCGCCGCTTCTATACTTTTCCCTTGAACTTTAAATCCACCAAATGAATGAACAGATTGAGGAGTCAATCCGATATGGGCAACGACAGGAATTCCTGCATCGGTAATCGCTTTAATTCGGTCGGCATAAACCGCTCCGCCTTCCAATTTGACTGCTTGACAACCCGTTTCTTTAACTATCCTACCAGCATTCATAACCGCATCATATACACTTCCCTGATAAGACATAAAAGGCATATCCACAACCACCAACGCCTCATTCGCACCACGACAAACGGCTTTTCCATGATGTATCATATCCTCAACGGTTACCGATAACGTGTTTTCATATCCTAAAATCACATTTCCCAAAGAATCTCCGACCAATATCGCATCAATTCCCGCTTCATCTATACATTTGGCTGTCGGATAATCATATGCCGTAAGCATCGTAAATTTCCGTTTCCCTTTGGCTTCTTTCAACGTATTTACTGTTTTTTTCATTTCTTTTCCTCCAATATTTCCTTCATTTCTTTATATGATTTTCCTGTTTTTATTTCACTAATTCGAACTAAAACTTCGGATAGTTCCCGATAAATCTTTTCCTCTTCCGGCGGTAAAACCGCTAAATGTTGTTGTATTGTTGATACATCATTTCGAACAATAGGTCCTGTTAAAGATTCCAAAACTCCATGTTTTTTAATTTGGAATACGTTTTGTTCTATCAAAGGCATAAAAAAGGATAAATCTTCAAAACCTATCTTTTTCAACAATTCCTCCGCTATAAAACACAATCCCGTAATAAAATTCGATACCATTACACAACAAGCATGATACATCGCTTTATCTTCTTTTTGAATAACAGTTACGGGATTTCCCATCTTATTAAAAGATTCTTTTAATTCCGTTAAGAACTTCGGATTTCCCTCCAAAGTAAAACAAACTTTTTTCAATCCTTCTTGGGCATCTTCTATATTCGAAAAAGCATATATCGGATGTAACGAATAACAAAAATTATTCTTATTCAAATCCTTAAATACCTCACTCGACTTCGCACCACTCGTATGTATTATTATTTTGTCCTTGATTTTTAATTCTATAAGAGAATCAACAACATTCTCAATCGAATCGTCTTGAACCGTTAAAAAAAGAGTATCACAATCTCGCACCAAATCGGGCAATGTATTGTAACACTCTGTACCTACAAATTCTTTCGCAAATAGACTATCCTCTTTCAACAAAGAATAAAACCCCACTATTTCCCAACAGTGATTTTTCAAATACTTTGCCAGTGAACAGCCTACCTTTCCTGCTCCTACAAATCCAATTCTCATACTTCGCTCCTTAAAATATAATTCAAAATATCATTTTTAAGAATTATCGGATTTTCTATCCAGTTTTCTTTAGTTAGGTTTCAGAGTGAATACCATCTAATCGTATATATTATAATCTTTTTTCTTTCTTTTGTAAATATCTATCTCTTCCTCTTAAAAAAGGAAACCCTCTTCGGTTGACCGAATTCAAAACTTAAATCCAACTCACAGGTATTTAACACATTAACAATGATTCCCATCATAAACATAGAAATAACCAAACTGCTTCCTCCGTAAGAAACAAAAGGCAACGTTACCCCCGTAACGGGAATCAATCCTATGACAACCGCTATATTGATAAATACTTGAACCAACAACAAACTCGTAAAACCGAAAACCATATATCCCGCAAACAAATCTTTTGTCGCTTTGGAAAGTTGATATCCAATCACAATCAAAACAAAAAACAAAAACAAAACAATAATTCCGCCGACAATTCCCAACTCCTCACATATTATCGCAAAAATAAAATCATTTTGCGGTTCCGGAAGATAAAAATACTTTTGTTTACTTTGAAATAATCCATACCCGAATAATCCGGAAGGGGATATGGCATATAAAGATTGAATGATTTGAAATCCACTTCCCAATGGATCTTTCCAAGGATCCAAAAATGCTTCAATCCGTTCCATTCGATATGGGGCAATCCAAATCATTCCCGCAATTCCGATTCCGGCAACGACAATACCCAATACTATATTTTTAATTTGAATTCCACCGACAAACAACATCAAAACAACACCAGCAACCAATATCATGCCACTTCCGAAATCAGGCTGTAATAAAATTAAACCAAAAATCATTCCTATAATCATCATATATAAATAAAAATATCGGTTCTTCTGCATAACTCCTTCATTATTGGCTAAAAATTTAGCCGTAAAAATAACAAATCCCAATTTCATAAATTCGGCCGGTTGAATCGAAAAATCCCCAATCCCAATCCAAGAACGAGCCCCACCTCTTACAATACCGATTCCTGGAATCAAAACCAAAATCAACAACCCCAAACAACCGAAAAAAAGAAGATTGGCGTGTTTTTTCCAAAAAATATACGGAATCTTACTTCCAATACAATATAAAATAAAACCGACCATAAAAAATAAACCCTGTCTTATTAAATAATAATACGGATTTCCTGTCTTAAATTCCGCCCATACAGCAGAAGCGGAATAAATCATCAATAATCCTATCCCTATAATAGAAAATAAGCATATCCTATATATGTTCTTTTTCTTCATTCGAAAATCACCCATATAGTATATGCTTAAAAAATCAAATTAATAAATAAATAATAAAATTCCTATATATTGAATGATCGCTCCGGCAAGCACAAAGAAATGCCATATAAAATGAGCATTCTTCATTCCCCTTTTCGCAAAAGGAATCATACCCAACGTATATACCACACCACCGGCAAGAATCATCCATAACAAATTCAAATTATTCTTAATAAAATCCGGAATAAACATCAATCCGCTCCACCCAATCGCAAAATACATCGTATAATGCAGTATCCGCAATCTTCCAGGCCCGAAAATACAAACAAAAGTAATTCCTGTAACAATCAAAACCCATTGAATGATAAACAAAACAATTCCCAATGTATTTCCCCAATACACCAAATAAATAGGGGCGAATGTACCACCAATTAAAAGATAAATAGAGGAGTAATCGAATCTACGCCAAAGTCGTTTTACGGTAGAACCACTTTTAAAGGCATGATATAAACAACTCATTACCATCATAATGAATATACATAACCCATAAACAATAGATGCCAAATACTGTAAAGGTGTTGCGGATTTCAATAAAAGTAAAACCAATCCGACTATCGCCAAAATCGCTCCGACACCATGCGTTACGGAATTCCCGATTTCTTCCAACAGTCCACGTTCAGGTGGACTGTTTTTCTTTCTCCGTTCTTCTTTAATCGGCTGTAGACGAAGTTCTTTTTCTCTCTTTTTCCGTTTCTTACTCTCTTTTTCTTCTACTTTTTCATTCTTACGATTCAATTTTTGTTGTTTCCGTTCATTTTCCAAGAACTCCTTATTCTCTTCCATATCCCAAACTCCTATACTACATTATATAGTCTTTTTTACATAAAGTCAATATAATTAGATAATCTAGTATAAAAAACGAGGATACAATTCCGTCGTTCTTATTCCACTACCAAATTCCGAACAGAATCAAATAAATTCTTTGCCTCTTCTACCTTATCAGCATTACCAATTACACAAAGTGTACTGTCTTTCAACGCTTCTTCGAAACAATCCGCCAAAGCGATTAAATCTTCTTTTGTCGCTTTCAAAATTTCCACTCTTTGTTGTTTTCTTATCTCATCGGTAATTCCCATCAACATATTTTGTTGAGCCGTTAAACCCTTTTCACTGACGTGCATAACTGATTCTAAAGAACCAATCGCACCGATTTTGAATTTTAACAATTCTTCCTCCGAAGGATTTAATCCTCGAATATAAGAAACAACATCGGAATATACCTTTTCCGTCCTTTCAATCGAAGGATCCCGATAACTGGTAAATGCCAAAAATCCATCTTGACGAGTCATTAAATTACAACCATAAGCCCCACCATGAACACGAACCTGCATCCACAAATAATCCAAACTCAACGCATTTCTCAACACATGCATAGCCCCATTGAATTTTTGACTGTACATTCCCGCTTTGGCAACAAAATTTACATCATATTGTGTTTTGATTCCTTCATTCTTTTTATTCGGAACAAATTGAACCATCGGATATTGCGGTTTTTCCTTTAACCCTTGATAGAAATCGTCAAAAACACCTTCTGCTTTTTGATATTGATTCTTATCGCCGGTAAATCCGATAATAAAATTCTTCTTTGTACACAACCGATTCACCAAATGACTTAAATTGGATACAATTCCTTCCCACTTTTGTTCAAAATGATTCAATAGATCCGTTAAAAAATCCAAATATCCGATTCCGGAAATTAAATCACTCCGATAAAAAGTTTCATTACAATGTGAACCCGCTCTCTTTGCCGCTTGAATATGTCCGATATTGGAAATACCCATTTCCATATTCAACTTTATTTCACATAACCGTTCATATAATCTCTTTTTATCCCATTTTGTATGATTCAATATATCCACTACCAAATCATTCACTATCTGAATCCGTTCCGTTATCGCACTATACGCAATTCGGAAATACGTTTTTGATGTTTTATCCATACAAGTCCCGGCATAAACAACCGCTTTTAATCCACCTGTATTTTTCATAATAGATTGATGTATATCCTTATAATGCATCGTTTCGGTAGAAAGATAAGTAAATAAATCAGAATACAATTGAGCATATTGAAGATCTTCATTATTCGTAGAAGAAATATCAAAATAATAATTTACATATCCTATATCGTTGGTATGATATTCACAGAATAACACCGGATAGGTATGATTTAATCGTTGACAATTCAATTTCTCGACTTCTACCGGAATATCTTCCAATTTCAATTTCGGAAGAGTATCAATCTCTTCTCTTGTGGAAAGTTGGGCTTGATAATCCTGTAAATCATGATTCTTTTGAATAAGAATTTTCCGTTGTTCTTGACTTAAAGATTCTTTATATTGATTTAATTTATCTTCCAAACTCTTCTTGGCTTCTTCTCCGCAAGTATAAGATGGAACCAATTTAACAAAAGATTTATGTGGATTATCCAAGAAATATTTTTGAATAACCGATTCAAAATAATTCGTTTTTAAATCTTGTTTCAACTCTTCATATACGTCCAATACTTCTAACTTTTGGAAAGGTTCTTCTTCACTATACAACCAAGAAGATAAACAAGCCATTTCTATTTCCAACCCTTGAGGCATTCTAGAAGAAAACATACGTTCTCTTGCCTTAAACTCGGCAAAATTGATTAAAGATAAAAGATTTTCTTTATCCAAACCGTTTTTCACTTGCTCTTGTAACTTCTCATTAACCAAAGAAATAAATTCTTCTTCCTTTTCTTCATTGGAATTCATAACCACAATAGCCAAAAGCGGTTGAAGTAATCCATCATCGAACATCGTTTCTACATCTTGTCCCAACTGAGCATCAATCAACGCTTCTTTAATTGGGGCACCCGGATTCTCAAACAATGCCGTAACCAAAATAGACATCGTAATCATTAACTTTTTATCTAATGTGGTAGGTAAAACAATGTTATAAGACAAGAATGTTTTATCCGTCAATTTTTCTTCTTTACCAACTGCGTAATACTGTGTTTGATAAATAGGCTTTTCAAACGGCTTTTGAGGTACAATTCTCGTATCAAATCCATTATAATCAAAATGAGATAAATACTCCTTATCCAACCAATCTAATCGTTGTTCCATATCACAATCTCCGTAAAGGAAAATATATGAATTGGAAGGGTGATAATATTTCTGATGAAATTCTTTGAATTGTTCATAACTTAACGTCGGAATATATTTCGGATCTCCACCACTTTCAAATCCATACGAAGTATCCGGATATAAAGAATGCATAATATTCCGGAATAAAACTTGTTCAGGATCGGAAAACGCTCCTTTCATTTCGTTATAAACCACACCGTTATATGTAATCGGATCGGATTCATTTTTATATTGATAATGCCAACCTTCCTGCATAAATATTTCTTCATGTTGATAAATCCGAGGATAAAATACTGCGTCCATATATACACTCATTAGATTATTAAAATCTTTATCATTTTGACTCGCACAAGGATACATCGTTTTATCCGGAAAGGTAAAAGCATTCAAAAACGTATTTAACGAACTTTTCAATAATTCCACAAACGGATCTTTCACAGGATATTTTGCCGAACCACATAATACCGAATGTTCAAGAATATGCGTTAATCCCGTGTTATCCATAGGCGGAGTTCGAAAAGCAATGGAAAACACTTTATTTGTATCGTCATTACAAATCGTGCAAATTCTGGCTTTTGTTTTATTGTGCCGATATATTACTACATTGGATTGAATTTCTTCAATATATTTTTCTTTTACTTTTGTATAATTATTCATATAATTCATTCCTTTCTTTTTTTATTTTAAAGTATAATAATTATAAAATATTATCTCTTTTTTTTCAATGTTTTACCATATAAAAATAAAGTAGCAAATTTGCTACTTTATTTTCCTTCTCTATTCTTCACAACAAGAATCCTCTACACAAAGTTCACAACCACATTCTTCGGCTAAACGTTTACCTGCACATACGCAAGCATCTTTCGTATCATAATGCTTTGTCAAAACAACACCATTCGGATCTTGAATTTCCCAATTATTTTGTTCCTTACAAGGACGACATACTACCTTATCTTTCATCGTTTCACCTCCGTTTTAAAATAATAAGTATCTAATTTTCGATATACATATCATTATCATGAGGTTCTACCAAAAAGAATTCTTCCGCATATTCATAACGATAAGGAAAAGAACCTACGATTACTTTATTGCGAATATCGTTTAATCTTCGAAGTTCTTCCGTTCTTTCCTTTTCTTTTTGATGCGATTCTATTTCTTTTAGAAATTCTTTTTTATTCACTTTATCACCTCATTCCTATTATTTGAATAATAATGAGGTTTAAAATAGAAAATATTTCCTTATTTTAAAGCATCTGCCAACGCTTTGATTTCTTCTTCATTCTGTAAATTCAATCCGGAACGAATCGTTACACTTTGTTCCAAAAGATGAATATTTTTCGCCTTCTCCAAATACTTTGTCATATACTTTATAGCCATTGGTGCCCAACTGCCGTTTTCCATCATTCCAACCGTTCGATTTTGATAATTTCTTTCAATCAATCCATGTAAAAAAGCCTCCATTGGTGGAAATACTTCTCCATTATATGTAGGAGTAGCCAAAACAAGTTTGGAATATTTAAACGCATATCCAATTACCTGTGGTAAATCACAACGAGCCAAATCAAAAACAACATACTTTCCTTTTAAATTCTTAATAAGGAAATCCACCGCTTTTTTTGTATTCCCATAAATCGAACAATAAGCAATACATACTCCGTCTTCTTCCGCTTCGTAATTCGACCATTTCTTATAATACATTAAAGCCTCTGTCAAACGATCCTTTTCTAAAATCGGTCCATGCAACGGATAAATACAATCTATCTTCTTATCTGCAATTTTAGCAAATAAAGCCTTTACGGAACTACCATATTTTCCGACAATACCAAAATAATATCTTCTGGCTTCCTCTACCCAATCCGTTTCCAATTCCGTTCCGAAACGACCAAACGCATCGGCAGAAAACAAACAATGATCTGTACTGTCATAGGTAACCATAACTTCCGGCCAATGCACCATAGGAGCGAAAATAAATCGTAAACTATGTTTTCCTACTTCCAAAACTTCTCCATCTTTCACTTCTATTTTTTTATTTATCCGTAAATCAGAAAAAAATTGTTGAATCATAGTAAAAGTTTTCACATTTCCAACCAAAGTAGTATTCGGATATACTTCCATGAATTTCTTAATACTACCAGAATGATCCGGTTCCATATGTTGAATAATCAAATAATCGGGGTTCTCATCCATAAGAATTTGTTTTATATTATTTAACCATTCTTCCGCAAAATTCAAATCCACCGTATCGAATATAACCTTATATGTATCCCATAATAAATAAGAATTATACATCATTCCGTTAGGGACTCTATACTGCCCTTCAAATAAATCAATCTTTAAATCATTTACTCCGATATAATAAATATCTTTCTTCATATCCATAAAAAGACCTCCTACATAATTATAATTAAAATGATTTATGAAAGCAATTATAATTTCTTATTTTTACCAATAAAAAATTCCCGAAATTTCGGGAATTCCTTTTTTAAATTATTCATCTTCAGGTGAACTTAAACCTGGAGAGCCTGCCTCCTCACTCGGTTGTGGAGAAGGAACTGGACTAGAAGAATTATGAGTAATATAATTTTTTGTGGGGTTTTAAATGAGCTTTACCAAATTGTGGGGTAAAAGAAAGAATTTAGAGCCTCACT
>CANQDJ010000007.1 GCA_947592005.1 uncultured Anaeroplasma sp. | reverse complement strand
ACATTGATTTCCGCATCGGCTTCTCCTACACCATGAAAAGCCCCTGCCATAAATGGATTATCTTCTACCGCATTACAAAAAACAACCAACTTTGAAGCACCGATACATTCTCTATCTTTCGTTAATTCTGCTGATTCTCTAACCTTTTCTCCCATCAACTTTACAGCGTCCAAATTAATTCCCGCTCTTGTAGAACCGATATTGACGGAAGCACATAATTTCGAAGTTTTAGATAACGCTTCCGGAATTGCCTCAATCAATTCTCTATCACCAGGGGCAAACCCTTTTTGAACCAACGCCGAAAACCCACCGATAAAATCAATCCCTATATCATTCGCTACTTTATCCAAAGTCAACGCATATTGAACCGGATCTCCTCCGCTTACGCCAACCAACATAGAAATCGGTGTAACCGCCACTCTTTTATTGATAATCGGAATTCCATACTTTTTAGAAATGGCTTCTCCTGTCTTAACCAAATCTTTGGCATATTCATAAATTTTTTTATAAACTTTCGCACAAGATTTTTCAATATCCGTATCCATACAATCAATCAAAGAAATCCCCATTGTTATTGTTCGCACATCCAAATTTTGTTCCTGTATCATTTGAATGGTTTCCATAATTTCCCGCTTATTATACATATTCTTCTCCTTAAATCGTATGCATTAAATTAAAAATATCTTCATGCATAACATGAATCTCCAATGCCTTTTCTTTACCCAATCCCGTCAAAATATCGACAAAATCATTAAATTCAATCGTTAGATTATCGATATTTATAAACATAAACATCGCAAAATAATTATTGATAACCGTCTGAGAAACATCAATGACATTCGCCTTAAATTCACTACATTTTCCCGAAACTGCCGCCAAAATACCTACGGTATCTTTTCCTACTACTGATAAAATCGCATTCATATTTTTAACTCCTATCTTCTATATATTTTTACCAACTGATTAAATAAATCAAATAATGACTATTAAAGAAAAACAATATCGTCGCTAAAAAAAACAATCCTAAAGTCAAAGTAGGCAATAAAAACCGATACACCGCTTTACTTCCCACTCTTTTATCCTTTCTTCGGATATGAAAATCCGCATATTCCACCAGTAGAAACATAGGAACAAACAAAATCAATAAAACCGTATAATCCATATATAGTCCATACGCAATATCAAATCCGCCATTCATAATCACCAGCGACCAAAATAATATTAAAACGGAGAATAAACAATGGAGAAATAAAAGCGGTAATATTTGATCTGCAAACTCTGTCTTATCAAATAAAGCCGAAAGCAAATATAGAAAAAATAGAACCACTACCGTAAGAAATACAAAAGATCCTATAGCATATCCCAAATACTCCATAATTCTCAACTCCTTCTATTTATATTATCACAAAAAAATACAATTAAAAAGACTTAATTTAGAAAAGGTTGCGGAAAATAAACGAATATTCGTATAATGTATGTCAAAATAAAAACAAAAATAATAAAATACCATATTAAATTCTTATAATATAGCCATTTCAAACGCTTCACATTTTTAAATAAAAACAATACTACTATTACGGGAATCAGCACAAACAATGGGTGATAACGAAACGCTTGTCGGAAATCCCCTCTAAAACAAGATAGAAACGCTCTTGTTAAACCACAACCGGGACATGGATAATGAAATATAAAATGAAAAAGACAGTTTTCATAACCGACAATACGTAAAACAACCAAAAAAATCAAGAAAACGAGAAGATACCAATATCTTAAAATATCTTTAAAAAAATCTTTAATTATACTCATAAAAAAGAAAAAGGCGAAACGCCTATTCCATTATTTTCCCTTCTGCATCTCTAAAATTATTTGTACACAAAATAACTATCCCATCGATAAATCCCCATATACTTCCAATTCCACAAGAACAAAGGCTGACAATCAGTTGAGCAATGGCAATTCCGGTATGGCCTGTATAAAATCTACCAATCCCAAAACATCCCAAAAAGATTTGAAGTAAGCCGGCAGCAATCTTCGATCTACTGCTTTTTTGATTATTTGGAGTCATATCAGGTTGAACATAGACATTGACACTATTGGTCGGTTCCCCTATCTGCTTGCCACATTCTGGACAAAAAGTCGCATCTTCTTTACACTCTGCCCCACAAAATTTACAAAATTTCATTACAAAATCCCCCTTATGTCTAAATTTTAACTTTAAAACGAATTTTTGTCAATAAAATATGTAATTTTGACATTTTTAAATAAAAAAATGGCATAAACTGATTTTAAAGAAAGTTTATGCCATCAAATTTGAAACAAAAATTATTTCGGTTGACGACCGATATACGCTAAAATACCACCATCAACATATAATATATGTCCGTTAACCGCATTAGAAGCATCAGAAGCCAAGAATACAGCCGGAGCCGCCAATTCTTCCGCCTCTAACCAACGACCTGCCGGTGTTTTCGCAACAATAAACGCATCGAATGGGTGGCGAGATCCGTCCGGTTGTTTTTCACGAAGCGGGGCAGTTTGCGGAGTAGCAATATAGCCCGGTCCGATACCATTACATTGAATATTATATTCTCCGTATTCGGAACAAATGTTGCGGGTAAGCATCTTCAATCCACCTTTAGCGGCAGCATAGGCAGAAACAGTTTCACGACCCAACTCAGACATCATTGAACAAATATTAATAATTTTTCCATGACCTTTCTTAATCATAGAAGGAATAACTGCCTTAGAAACAATAAATGGTCCATTTAAGTCAATATCGATTACTTGACGGAATTGTTGAGCAGTCATATCACACATCGGAATTCTTTTAATGATACCTGCGTTATTTACCAATATATCAATAACACCGACTTCCTTTTCAATCTTTGCGACCATCTCATTGACTCCCTCTTCATCGGTAACATCACAAACATACCCATGAGCCGGAATATTTTTTTCCTTATAAGCGGCTAAGCCTTTGTTAACCAAATCTTGATTGATGTCGTTAAAAACGATTTTCGCTCCTGCTTCCGCAAGTCCGCAAGCAATGGCAAAACCGATACCGTAAGATGCACCTGTAACTAAAGCAACCTTACCGTCCAATCTAAAATCAGACATTTTCATTTTATCTTTTTTCCTCCTCTATAATATATTTGAAAACTGCTTTATCGGCTTCGATTATAACAATCCGGCTAGTTTCTAGCCATTATAATAATTTTACTTATTACCTTAAATCCGTCGTTTTAATGTTATCCATATCATCAAACTCTTGATTTTCTCCACACATTGCCCAAATAAAACTATAATTGGAAGTTCCGATCCCGGAATGAATACTCCAACTTGGAGAAATAACCAACTGTTCGTTATTCATCACAATATGACGAGTTTCCTGAGGCTGACCCATCATATGGAAAACCACATTATCTTGCGGAATATTAAAATAGAAATATACTTCCATTCTTCTTTCATGCGTATGCGAAGGCATCGTATTCCAACCACTACCCTCACTCAATTCCGTCATTCCCATCGCAAGTTGACAAGACTTACATACGTCCGGGTGAATATATTGATTGATTACTCTTCTATTTAACGTCTTGGCATCTCCGCATGGACGATGGTTTGCCTTTTCAAAATCGATATAATATGTCGGATAAGAAGTATGAGCCGGACAAGAAGAAATATAAAATTTAGCCGGATTCTTCTTATCGACAGATTCAAACACAACTTCTTTTGTGCCCATACCTACATACATACCGTCCTTCGGCTTTACATTATACGTCTTACCGTCCAAAATAACTTTACCGGAACCACCTATATTGATAAGTCCCAACTCTCTACGTTCCAAGAAATACTTTGCTCGAAGTTCATCGGTCGCTTCCAAAGCCAAAGGCTTATGAACCGGCATTACTCCTCCGGAAATAATTCGATCTTGATGGGAATAAACCAATAGTATTTCATCTTCTTCAAATACCTTTTCCATCAAATAATGCTTTCTCAATTCTTCGGTAGTATAATGTTTTGAATCTTCCGGGTGATTTGCATATCTTACTTGTAATTTCATAATTATTTTCCTCCATTTAATTTATTCCTTATAAATTTCAATGAAAATTCCATATCCTCCGGTTTTGAACCTTCGAATATCAAATAGGCATTCGGACACTCTTTCATTATTTTAGGAAGCATATAATCAAAATCCATTAAGCCCTTACCGATACAGCACTGTTTTAAAGCACCATCTACGACAAGAAAATCTTTTATATGGAATATTACTATTTTACCCCTAAATAACTCTAAACATTCATCAAAAATTTCCGTATGGGTTTGATAATTTCCGATAGATAAATAATTATAAATATCTACTATATAAAATACTCTATCACTTTGAATTTCATCAACCAACCGTTTTAACGCCTTCGGTTCAAACATACAATGACCATACGCACCTTCCAATGCTATATTGGCATTATATTCTTCGGCAGTATCCGCTAAACTGCGGAATATCCGCTTTACTTCCTGAAACGCTTCTTCTGTTCGATTCAAAGGATTATACGTCCATTTATCGTCATTAAAAGATCCTGTTTCACTACCGACATAGCCCGCATGAAAATCATTTTCATATTGTAAATGTTCTCGGAATTTGGCAATATTACTTTCTACCAACGCTTTATTGGAATGAACGGGATTAAAATACGCACCCAACATTGCAATTTCTAACCCTTCCCTATGAAACGCTTCATAAAATCCATTTGCCTTTTCTTTCGATAACGTATTCGCCAAACCGGTTTCTCCTTCAATCGCCTTATTCAAAACCAGTTGAACACAATCGAATCCCAAAGCCTTCGCCTTTCTCGCAAGCGTTACAGCATCGGACTTGCCGAGATCATGTACTCGTACACCTATCTTCATTTTCTTTCTCCTTTACAAGAGATTTTATCCTAATTTAGTGCCACATTTTGTGGCACTAAATCCATCTCATAAATTATCGTTGAACACGACCATTGGCATTTCCGCCTGCCAAAGATTCAACTTCACTTGCGGAAACTAAATTGAAATCTCCGTTGATTGTATGCTTTAAGGCAGAGGCAGCCACAGCGAATTCTAACGCTTCTCCTTGTGTTTTATATGTTAATAAACCATGAATGATACCTCCGGAGAAAGAATCACCACCACCGATTCTATCAATGATAGGATTGATATCATATCTCTTAGATTCATAGAATTCTTTTCCATTATAAATCAATGCTTTCCAACCATTATGCGTAGCAGAGAAAGACTCACGCAATGTAGAAATTACATACTCAAATCCGAATTCTTTTGCCATTTGTTTGAATATACCTTTATATCCTTCGGCACCCGTATCGCCCGCTTCTACATTGGCTTCCGGTTTAAATCCCAAACATAATTCTGCATCTTCTTCATTTCCGATACAAACATCTACATACTTCATTAAAGGACGCATAATGGAAATTGCCTTCTCAGAAGTCCATAATTTTTTACGGAAATTCAAATCAACAGATACTTTTACATTATGACGCTTTGCTGCTTCACAAGCCAATTTGGTCAATTCAGCAGCCTTATCGGAAATCGCCGGTGTAATTCCTGACCAATGGAACCAATCTGCACCTTCCATAATTGCATCGAAATCAAAATCCTTTGGATCGGCTTCAGCGATTGCGGAATTTGCCCGATCATAAATTACCTTAGAAGGACGCATAGAAGCACCCGTTTCTGCATAATAAATTCCTACTCTGTCGCCACCACGAGCGATAAAATCCGTATGAACGCCATATCTTCTCAATGAATTTACTGCGGCTTGTCCGATTTCATGGGCAGGAAGTTTCGTTACAAAATACGCATCGTGTCCGTAATTTGCACAACTTACCGCAACATTCGCTTCTCCTCCTCCGTAAATTACTTCAAATGAATCTGCTTGAACGAAACGTGTATTTCCCGCAGGGGATAATCTCAACATAATTTCGCCCATTGTTACTATTTTTGCCATTTTTTTTAAATCTCCTTTTTCATTATTTTTCTATTTTAATTTTAATGACAGCCTTTTCAACGATATCATCATTTGCTTTACATTTCGCAAGATGAACATCTTCTGTATATACAAGGGCAAAGCCTTCTTCCAAAGTGAAGAAAACACCACCCTCACAAGAATACTTGGTTACATCTTTTTCCGTATTATACGGTGTGGTAACTTTTAATGTCGGATTCGTAATATGCGTATAAGCAAACCGTTCTTGTCCTTTCAATACAATCTGCATATCCATATATTTTTCATGATTCTCATAAAAACAATCCTCCAAAGGTTTTGCCACATATGTATCCCGGTTAATAAAAACATTATCTCCGTCTACAATCGTCTTTCCCTTCGGCAAAGCCAAAAGATCATGTGTTTCGATATATTCGATTGCCGTATCGATGTTTTTCGCAATTCCTTTATATCGATATAAATCGGATAATTTACCTATTATCATATTGCACTCCTTATCTTACAACCTCAGCCGTACCATTTGCGGCCATAAAGTTTTCTATATCTTCACAAGAAAATACCGAAGCATCACCATAAATCGTATGTTTCAAAACAGAAGTATTCAATCCATAGCGAACAGCATAAGCCGGATCATCATAGTTCAACAACAAACCATGAATTACACCGGACGCAAACGCATCTCCACCACCGATTCTATCATAAATATTAAACCGAATCGGTTCCGTCAATTCCCATGAAAGTTCATTATCATGTAGTTTAAAATAATATCCCGCCAATGAATTTTCCGTAGCCGAATAAACTACACGATCCGTACCGAAAATATACTGAAGATTGTACTTTTTAATCATTTTTGGGAAAACATTTCTTCTCTTTTCGGATAACGTCGTTCCCGTAAAATCGTCATCTAACGGAATTTCAAGTATCGTATTCGCATCATAGAAACTTGCGAAAACAATATTGACATATTCCATAAACTGTTTATAAACCGGTCTTGCTTCCTCTACCGTCCATAATTTAGAACGATAATTAAAATCAAAACTAACCGGTACATTATGCTTTTTCGCTTCTTTTACCGCCCGTAAGGCTACCTTACGAACCTTTTCTCCCAAAGCCAAAGTGATTCCGGATAAATGGAACCAAGTTGCTCCCGTAAAAATCTCTTCCCAATCAAATTCGTCTTCTTGGATACGAGTGATTGCCGAATGTTTACGGTTATAAATTACTTTTGAAGATCGTCCGCCGAAACCGGTTTCCAAAAAATAGATTCCTATCGTCGAAGATCCACGCACTATATATCTCGTATCTACACCGTTTCCCTGAAGATGCGTAATAGCACCATCACCCAACTGATTCGGAGGAAGTTTAGACATAAAATACGTCTTGTGTCCCATATGTGCCAAAGCCACAGCGACATTCGCTTCTCCACCACCGTAATTTACCATAAACGAATGTGTTTGATTGATCGTAGAATAGTCCGGCGTCGATAAACGAAGCATTATCTCACCAAACGTTATAATTTTTTCCATAAAAGTTTATTTATATTATCCTCTTTATTTTTTTAATGCTGCACGAGCATCAGCAACAGCCTTTACATATTGTTTAGCCCGTTCCGTAGTTGTCTTTAAATCTCCCTTAACAGCCGGACCGGTCAAATGAGAACCACTTCCGACAGCGACAACACCGGCTTTAATCCAATCGGCAACATTGTCTAAATCCACACCACCTGTAGGCATAATATTGGCTTGAGGAAGCGGACCCTTTACTGCCTTTACATAAGACGGTCCTGGCAAAGAACCCGGGAATAATTTCACAATATCACAACCGGCTTCCATCGCACGCACGATTTCCGTAATCGTCATACAACCTGGCATATAAGGTACTTGATATCTGTTACATAATTTCGCAGATTCCAAATCAAATCCCGGAGAAACAATATACTCCGCACCTGCCAAAATAGCCGCACGAGCCGTTTCGGAATCCAAAACCGTTCCCGCACCTACAATTAATTTGTCGGCAGGGAATTTCTTCTTTAAGGCTGTAATAACCTTATCCGCACCCGGAACCGTAAACGTTACCTCGATAGCGGGAATTCCGCCTTCGATACAAGCAGCAGAAACATTTACCGCTTGTTCTTCGCTTTCCGCACGTACTACCGCAACAACACCAACTGCGGCAATACGGTTTAAAACATCAAATTTTTTCATAATTCTAACCTCTTTCTTAAATTTATTTCATATAATGAAATTTCTTTATATCTATTATAAATTGATTTACTTTTTTTGTCAATGAAAGCACTTGCATTTAAACCAATATTTTCACTTTATTTTACCGAATCGAAAATAATTTGAGCCAACAAAAAGAAATTTATTGAGAATTTGTTTAAAATTGTCTATAATAAAATGCGGTGAATTTGTATGATTATAACAATTTGTATAGCGGCATTATCCGTCATTTCTATGTTAATTTGCATATTTCGGTTTCCGACCATTCGGTTAAAACACGTTTCTATAGACAGTTTCTATATCCCTGTTTTAATAGGAGCCTTGATACTGCTTATCTTCCCTATATTCGATAAAACCGAACTTATAACAATCTTAACTTCAGATTCCAGTCTAAATCCCTTAAAGATACTCGTCTTATTCTTATGTGTATCTATTTTATCCATCGCTTTGGATCAAACCGGATTCTTTCAATTTATCGCCTCAAAATTTATACGCAAATACAAATCCTCCCAATTCAAACTATTCTTCGTACTATATGCATTAATATCCATTTTAACCATATTCACTTCCAACGATATCGTCATACTTACATTTACTCCTTTTATTCTCTACTTCTGCAAAAAAGGAAATATCCGTCCAATACCTTATTTGGTAATGGAATTCGTTGCCGCAAACACATACTCGATGGTATTATCGATCGGTAACCCTACCAATATATATTTATCCAGTGCCTATAATATCGCATTTTTAGATTACTTTGTCTATATGATATTTCCTACTCTTCTTTGTGGATTAACCGGTTTAGGTATCTTATTTTTAATGTTTCGCAAAGATTTAAAACAACCGATTCAAACCTTTGATTTTCAAGAAAGTACAATTCAAAATAAACCATTATGCATTATCGCTTTGATTCATTTAAGTTTGGCAACCATCTTTCTTGCCATATCCAATATCATTCACCTACAAATGTGGATTATATGTCTATGTTTCGCAAGTTCGCTTTTACTTATCCTTTTGATACACGCTCTTAAAACCAAACGATTCTTCTACCTCCGTTCCACCATACGGAGAGTGCCATATAACCTCGTTCCGTTTATCCTTTCTATGTTCGTCATTCTGATGGCTTTGGAATCTTATAATATCTTTACCTATGTTTATGAAGGATTTTCCAAAATAACCAATCATATAACCGAACCGATTCTATATTTAACTACTTCTACTCTTACCTGTAATATTATAAACAATATACCTATGACATTGGCATATGGTTCTATCCTATCTCATACCGAAAATATAAAACTAATCTATGCCACAATCATCGGATCCAATATCGGAGCCATACTTACTCCCGTCGGGGCTTTGGCAGGAATAATGTGGTTGCGGATATTGAGAGTAAACGAAATAAAATACACCACCAAAGACTTTATTCAACATGGTAGCATTTTAGTACTCGGATTATTAATAGCGGCAAGCGTCGCACTTCTTATCTTATAAAAAAAGACTGTGAATCAAAATTTTTCACAGTCTTTTTTATACTATTATTTTGCAAGTTCCAACGCAATTCTTATCATATTATGAAACGAATTTTGTCGTTCCAATGCCGTTGTAACTTCATGTGTGATAAACGAATCGGAAATCGTCAATAAACAAGCCGCCTTTTTCTTTAACGCTTTCGCATTCGCAAATAAGGCAAAACTCTCCATTTCCACACAACGACAATTCTTTTCCGCAAACAATCTCTTCCATCGATCCGCATCATTACCATAGAATACATCAGAAGAATGAATCGTTCCTTCTTTCAATTCAATTCCCAATTTGGTAGCGGCAGAACGAAGTTTATTATTGACAGACGCACTACTCTTCATTTTCTTACCGCTCATTCCGAAAGCCACTTTCGCATAATTCGACTCTGAATAAGCATCGGTTGCTAAAATCGTATCATATACATTCAATTTTTCATCATATGAACCTGCCGAACCAATTCGAACAATCGTTTCCACCCCATAAAAGGCAAACAATTCATACGAATAAATCCCAATAGACGGCATTCCCATTCCAGAACCCATTACAGATATTTTCTTACCATTGTATTTTCCCGTATATCCTAAAATATTACGAGTAGATGTAAAACAAATCACATCGGTCAAATACGTATCCGCTATAAACTTTGCCCGTAACGGATCCCCCGGCATCAAAACGGTTTTCGCAATCAAATGTGGATTATCACAAGCGATATGTGGTGTAGGAATATTACTCATTTTTATATCCCTCCATTATGGCTACGCCGGCACTACAACCGATTCGATCCGCTCCTGCCGAAATCATTGCCTCGAATTGATCTTTATTCCGAATTCCACCCGAAGCCTTAACCTTACATACACCATTTACCGTTTTTTTCATTAAACAAACATCTTCTACCGTCGCACCGCCGGTACCGAACCCCGTTGAAGTCTTCACATAATCCGCTCCCGCTTTGGCAGCCATTTTACAAGCCATAATTTTCTCTTCATCCGTCAAATAACACGTTTCGATAATCACCTTTACCAAAACACCATTAGCGGCATCAACCACTGCCTTAATATCATTATAAACATAATCCCAATTCTGTTCTTTCGCTTGTCCAATGGCAATAACCATATCCACTTCGTCCGCTCCGTCGGCAATCGCTTGCGTCGTTTCAAAAACTTTTACCGAAGTCGTATTCGCTCCAAGCGGAAATCCGATTACTGTACATACCATAACATCGGTTCCGTTTAACAACTTTCTAGCTAACGCAACATGAATCGGATTGACACAAACAGAGGCAAAATGATAGGTATTCGCTTCATTACATAATTTTAAAATATCATCTGTCGTGGCAGTCGCCTTCAAAATCGTATGATCGATATATTTTGACTTTTCCATACAATACTCCTTTTCTTTCTTATATATCTAAAATTTTATCCATAGATAACTTTTTTAACTCCGCAGTAAGTGGGGCAAATCTATCCTTTGTTAAAATTTTATGCAGTTTTTTGGTATTTTTAATATCCATCATTTGAATAATACCATACCCGTCAATCGGGTGAAATAACTTTTCCGCTTTCTGTAGAACTTCCGCCATCGGAATATATTTTGAAACCTTACCATCATCTAAAAATAAGATATCTACGGCAGGAGGAAGAATAAACGGCGAATATCCGTCCCAAGATATTGCGACAAAAGCGGTTCGAGATCGTTGGGCATGAAGGAAAAAGTAATTGGATATGACAACCTTATTTTTATCTAATAAAATCTCCAATTTCGCCCTTCTCAATAAATACCCATAAACTTGCGAAATCGTCTGTGGATCCAACCGATTATACATCGCAATTTCATCTTCATGATTATCTTTATACGCTCTTTTCCATGCCTCAAACGCTTTAATCATCATCGCTCTGCGGAATGGACTTACATCTTCATACGCTTGATTATAAACATAAAACTTAAACTGTTTGACAAGTTCTTCAATAATATCCAATATAATTTCTACCGAATAAGTCGGCAACAATATACTGAATTCCACAAAAAAATTCACATCGAAATATTTCGGATTTAACCGCTCCAAATGCGGTACACAAGACTTAGAAGTCATAATAAAACGGGCTTCAAAATTTAAAATAGGGTGATGAAACGTATAGATTCTGTCATCATGTCGTTTTTCTTCCGTTATATTGGAATTGGCTTGAAAATAAGTAATCAAATCACTTTTTTCATAAATTCTTGTACCTTCTTTTAGAAAGTAAAAACGAAAATCCATACAATCACCACCTAATTACATTCATTGTATCATTTTTTTTAACCAATGTCAAAAATTAGCGATTTTTATCTACAATTCCCTGACATCTCGGACATAATTCATTCTCATTCACAAATGGAACAATCATCCAGCATCTAGCACAAGTCTGTCCTTCAGCGGCAAAAACCCGAACTTCAAATTGCGGGGCCGAACAGAATTCGATTTGCGAAACAATCAATATTTGACCGGCAACTTCCTTAATACCCTCAAATACCTTTTCCGCTTCCGAATCCAATCCCAAAACCAATTTGGCATTAAAACTCTTACCGATTATCTTTTGATTTCTGGCATCTTCTAACGCTTTTAAGACTATATCCCTATACTTCATAAACGCATCGAATTTCTTTTCAATATCCAAATTCAAATTTAAATCCGCTTGTGGCATATCCGTCAAATATACATCTTCTTCCGTAACTCCGTTTAAATTATCATAGGCTTCACTCATAGTATGCGGAAGTATCGGTGCCAATAATTTAATTAACGCATCGGAAATCTTGTAGAAAACGGTTTGAGTAGACAATCTCTTATGAGAATCCGGACTTTCGATATATAAAATATCTTTCGTAAAATCCAAATAAAAGGCAGACAAAGTATTGGCAATATAAGAATTAACCGTTCTATATACTTCCCCGAAATCAAAATTATCATAATGTTGATGGATTTGTTCGATAAATCTTTGCAATTTAATATACATATATAAATCTACCGCTTCCAAATCCTTTACTTTCAACTGCTTATCGGGAGTAAAATCCGATAAATTCGTCAATAAGAATCGTAACGTATTTCTAATTTTACGATAAGATTCGCTGACCTGTTTCAAAATATCTTTGGATAATGGCATATCTGCCCGATATTCTACTGAAGCAACCCATAGTCTTAAAATATCGGCTCCCGATTCATTACAAACCTTAATCGGATCGACCGTATTTCCCAAAGACTTACTCATTTTTCTTCCTTCTCCGTCCAAAGTAAATCCATGAGATACGACCGTTTTATACGGAGCGATTCCCGTTGTGGCAACACCGGTAATAATGGAAGAATTGAACCAACCTCTATATTGATCCGAACCCTCCAAATATAAATCCGCAGGATATGATAATCCTCTTCTGTTCAACAACATATAAGAAGAACCGGAATCAAACCAAACGTCCATAATATCTTTTTCTTTATAAAAGATACCATTCGGACTTCCGGAATGCGTAAATCCTTCCGGCAATAAATCCTTCGCTTCTTTTTCAAACCAAATATTAGAACCATATTTTCCGAACAAATCCGCAATATGCTTCAAAACCGCTTGATCCAAAATTTCTTCCCCGTTTTCTGCATAAAATACCGGAATCGGAACACCCCAAGCCCTTTGTCTGGAAATACACCAATCATGTCGATCCCGAATCATATTCGAAATACGGATTTCTCCCCATTTCGGATTCCATTCTACATTGGAAATCGCCTTTAAAATATCGTCTTTAATCGGATCAATAGAGGCAAACCACTGCGGAGTAGCCCGAAATATAACCGGTTTCTTTGTCCGCCAATCATGCGGATAACTATGTGTAATCGGATCCAACAACAATAACGAATTCTCTTTCTTCAAATCCTCTATAATTGCATCTTCCGAATCCTCATAATACATTCCGGCATACTTCCCTGCCGCTTCCGTCTGATATCCTTTTGAATCAACAGCCACTAAAATATCCAATCCGTATTCTTTTCCGGCAAGATAATCTTCTTCTCCATATCCCGGAGCGATATGAACAAAACCCGTTCCATCGGTCGTCGTAACATAATCGGCATTGATAACCGGAGAAATCCGTTGGTACAACGTATGAACATACTTCAAACCCAACAAATCTTTTCCTTTTACCTGTCCCAAAACTTTAACATTTTCCAACTTCAATTTTTCCGTTAAAGCATTCAACAAATCATACGCACATATCATTTTCCCATAATTACTCTCAAATACCGCATATTCGATTTCACCACCTGCCGCTACCGCCAAATTACATGGTAAAGTCCATGGCGTCGTCGTCCATATCATAAGACTTGCGTCAGAAAATAAACCTTCGGCATCTACCAATGGAAATTTAAAATAAATCGCTTTGGAAGTAATATCTTTATATTCGATTTCCGCTTCCGCCAAAGCGGATTCACTCGACGGGGACCAATAAACCGGTTTTAATCCCTTATAAATCAATCCCTTTTCCGCCATTTTTGCAAAGACAAGAATCTGATCTCGCTCAAAATCATGTTGTAAAGTAATATACGGATCATCGAATTCGCCCAAAACACCTAAGCGTTCAAACCCTTTCTTCTGCCGTTCTACTTGTTTATACGCATATTCCGTACATAAATCTCTAAATTCCGCCGTCGTCTTGTTTTTCCGATTGATTCCTTGTTTCTGTAACGCATTTTCTATCGGTAACCCATGCGTATCCCAACCTGGAATATAAACCGACTTAAAGCCGTTCATATTTTTATACCGAACGACAAAATCTTTCAAAATCTTATTTAAGGCATGACCTAAATGAATATCTCCATTCGCATACGGAGGTCCGTCATGTAACGTATATTCCCTCTTGCCCTCATTCTTCTTTATTACCTTATGATACAAATCCATATCTTTCCATTTTTGTTGAATCATCGGTTCCCGATTCGCTAAATTCGCCCGCATCTCAAAAGCGGTTTTCCCCATAAACAACGTATCTTTGTAGTCCTTCATATCTCTTTCCCCTTTCAAAATAAAAAGTCCTTAGATCTCTCTAAGGACGAATTAACCGTGGTACCACCTTAGTTCTGTATCAAACATACAGCACTCATTCCGATGATAACGCAATCAACGGGTATGACTTATCCTCATACCAACTCCCCCATTGATCCGAATATATCCATTCTATTGTTTTACACCAACCAACAACTCTCTTTAACCTGAACTATATTCCGTATGGGATCCACATTTTTCAATCAAAATTATACAATTATTTCTTTCTAAAGTAAAGACATTCTTTTATTTTTTTACTCTAATTCAAAAGCTCCAGTATATAATTGATAATACGTTCCTTTTTCCTCTAATAACGATTCATGCGTTCCTCGCTCGATAATCTTACCATGATCCAAAACCATAATACAGTCCGAATTCCGAACCGTAGATAACCGATGGGCAATCACAAATACCGTTCTTCCATGCATCAAAGCGTCCATACCAGATTGAACCAACGCTTCTGTTCTTGTATCAATAGAGGAAGTTGCCTCATCTAATATCATAACCGGAGTATCGGCAACCGCCGCTCTGGCAATAGACAATAACTGACGCTGTCCTTGACTTAAATTAGATCCATCATGCGTCAACATCGTTTGAAATCCGTCCGGTAATCTGGTAATAAAATCATACGCATTGGCAATCTTAGCCGCTTGATACACTTCTTCATCCGTCGCTTCCAACCGACCATATCGTATATTTTCCATAACCGTTCCCGTAAATAAATTCGTATCTTGCAAAACAATACCCAGCGATTTTCGTAAATCGCCCTTTTTAATCTTATTGATATTGATTCCATCATACCGAATCTTACCATCGGCAATATCATAAAACCGATTAATCAAATTCGTAATCGTCGTCTTACCGGCACCTGTAGCCCCAACAAACGCTATCTTTTGTCCCGGACGGGCATATACATCTACCCCATGCAAAACAATCTTCTCCGGATAATATCCAAAATCAACATTCTCCAAAACAATATCGCCTTTCAATTCATGATACGTTACCGTTCCGTCTGCCTTATGCGGATGTTTCCAAGCCCAATGACCTGTACGTTCTTCCGTTTCCGTTATCGTACCATCTTCCGCAATCTTACAACGAACCAAACCGACATAACCATTATCTGTTTCTTCTTCCTCATCTAAAAGCGTAAAAATACGACTGGCTCCCGCCATCGCCATTGCGACCATAGAAATTTGTTGCGAAACTTGCGAAATAGACTGAGAAAATTGTTTGCTCATTCCCAAGAAGGAAGTAACAATACCTACCGTAATAAAAACATTTCCCGTAATCCAACCGTTGATACTCAAATTATAAGCGGAAAAATAAGATAAAACAAATCCCACTGCCGCAATAATAATATAAATCAAATTACCGAAATTATTCAAAATAGGCATCAAGATATTCGCATAATAATTCGCTTTCTTTGCATCAGTAAATAATTGATCATTTAATTCGACAAACTTCTCTTTTGTTTCCGGTTCATGATTAAATACTTTTATAACTTTCTGCCCATTCATCATCTCTTCGATATATCCTTCTACAATACCGGTAGATATCTGTTGTTGCATAAAATATTTTGCCGACTTCGAACCGATATTCTTAATAATAAATAAAATGAAAAATACACCGATAAAACTAATGAGTGCCAACCAAACACTAAAAAACAACATCATAAATATCAGATACAATATCGTAACCATTGTATTGATAACCTGTAAAAAAGTCTGTGTAACAAACTGCCTTACCGCATCAACATCATTGGTATAACGGGACATAATATCTCCATGCGGATTCCGATCGAAATACTTGATCGGCAAACTTTCCATTTTAGAAAACATATCTCTCCGCAAATGATTCAAAAATCCCTGTCCGACCGTCGCCATAATCTGTGTATAAGTAAGTCCTGCCAGTATGCCGATACTATAAACAATGACCATCATAATCATAATTCTTTGTAGAGGCAATCGAATCGAATCAAAACCGTTTTTCACACCCGGATTAATGACATCATCAATAATTTGTTTCAAAAAAATTCCGTTGGAAGCCCCTGCGATAGCGGATAAAATGATACAAAAAATAACGATACACATTTGAAACCCATAATAATGAAATAAATATTTCAACAACTTCGGCAAAGTTTTCAAATTCTCTTTGGTCAATTTTGCCTTAATTCCTTTTCCTCTCATTGGTCCTGGCATTCCGAATCACTTCCTTTATTTTGAATAGAATATACTTCTTTATAAATCTGATTAGAAACAATCAAATCCTTATGACTTCCGATTCCATCGATTCTTCCACCGTCCATTACGATAATAATATCCGCATCTTCGACAGAAGAAATTCTTTGAGCGATAATCAACTTCGTCGTATTCGGAATCTCGTTTTTAAACCCACTCCTTATTATCGCATCGGTCTTTGTATCTACCGCACTGGTAGAATCGTCCAATATTAAAATTTTTGGATTCTTCAATAACGCTCTGGCAATACAAAGCCGTTGTTTCTGCCCTCCGGAAACATTGGTACCTCCTTGTTCGATATGCGTTTCATATTTATCGGGGAACTGTTCAATAAATTCATCAGCACAAGCCAAATGACAAACTCTTTGAACATCTTCATCGCTAGCGTTCTTATTCCCCCAACGAATATTTTCGCTAATCGTTCCCGAAAACAAAACATTTTTCTGTAAAACGACAGACACTTGATCTCTCAAAGTCTTTAAATCATACCTTTTCACATTGATTCCGCCGACCAACAATTCCCCTTCTGTAACATCATATAACCGAGAAATCAAATTAACCAGCGTAGTTTTTGAAGAACCCGTTCCGCCGATAATACCTACGGTAGAACCGGAAGGAATAACCAAATTGATATTGCTTAGCGCATTTTTTTCCGCATTTTCGCTATACTTAAAAGAAACATTCTTAAACTCAATACTTCCGTCTTTTACCTCATAAATCGGATTCTCCGGATTAACAATCGTACTTTCTTCTACCAACACTTCCGCTATACGCTTCCCACCGGCAACCGAAATACTCAACATAACAAAAATCATAGATAACATCATCAAAGAATTTAAAATCTGAATTCCATAAACCAAAAGACTCTGTAATCTACCATAATCCATTTCCACACCACCGGTAGTTACCGCCAAATACGCTCCAAATATACTAATCAATATAATCGCTCCATATATGGCAAACTGCATAACCGGCGTATTCAACGCAGTAATCCGTTCCGCTTTGGTAAAATCCTTACAAACATCATCAGCCGCTTTATTGAATTTCTTCTTTTCAAACTCTTCTCTTACATACGTCTTTACCACCCGAATACCATTGATATTTTCCTGAATGGATTCATTCAACGCATCATATTTATGGAATACCTTATCAAATAACGGCATAGATACCTTAATTATAATCAAAAATACAATAGCGATAACCGGAACGATAGCCAATAAAATCAACGCCATCTTCGGACTGATCACAAACGACATAATAACAGAGAAAGTCAACATCAACGGTGCTCTTACCGCAACCCGAATAATCATACCATACGCCATACGAATATTGGCAACATCGGTAGTCATACGAGTAACCAAAGATGATGCAGAAAAATTATCTATATTTTCAAAAGAAAATTCCTGAATCCGAAAAAACATATCCTGTCTTAAATTCTTGGCAAACCCCGTAGAAGCAATTGCCGCATATTTTCCGGATAAAAATCCGAAAATCAATCCCAATGTCGCACAAACCAACAATAAAACGATAAGAATAACGATTTTTTTCACATCACTCGATTCCATATTATTTGTCAATTCCGCCATAATAAACGGAATAATACATTCCATCACAACCTCAAGGGCTACAAATATCGGACTTAAAATACTCGGCAACAAGTATTCCCTGACACTTTTTTTCAATATTTTTAACATTTATTTCACCTCCAAATTTCTTTCTAATTTATTTAAAAGAACATTCAACATATCTAACTCTTCTTTCGTAAATCCTTCCATCAATTTCGTTTCGAATTCCGCCAATCCCGTAACCACTTCCCGATTCAACTCTACCGACTTAGGCGTAAGACATAACTGTTTCAATCGAGCATCGGAATCGACCGTTTTTCTTTCCAATATTCCCTTTTTCTCCATAAGAGAAATCACTCTGGAAGCCGTAGAACGAGTAATCCCAAACTGTTTTTCAATATCCTTTTGATATACCGGAACCTTACTTTTTTCGATATAACGAACAATAAACCCATTCGTCCCTGTAAATTTATCCAATTTCACAATCGCATCTATATTACCGGTACTTCTTTTTATCTTATTTGCCAAACAACAAATTCTTAATCCAATACGCTGTTCCATAAAGCCTCCGTAAATGTTTGATATACAACAATTATATGCGGAAATATATGAATTGTCAATTCAACAAAACAAAGAAAAAATTGGAAACGTTTCCAATTTTTTACTTCAATTCTTTACCCCATATCTCTGATAATTTTTCCAAAGAAAATCGAGCATTTGCCGGACTCGTAGACGGCAAATAAAAAGCCATATCTTCATATTCTTTAAAATGTTTTACAAATAAAGTATATGCTGTCTTTCCATTTAGAAGCACCTTCTTTATCAAACTGTTTTCTATCAAATAGGCAATATTGCCAATCTTCTTCTTTTTAATACTCGAATCCTTCGAAAAATCAATCTCACATTCTTCCACCACATCATATAACGCAATATGATTCTTCAAAAGGAACTCTTTCTTTTCTTCTATATCACAATGATATAAATCATATTCAAACACAATCGAAAGAATTTTCCAAAACCGATTTTGAGGATTCATATAATAAAATCCCTTTTCTATCGACATCGTCGAAGGGATAGAACCCAAAATCAAAATTCTACATTCCGAATCCCAAACCGGTTTAAACGGCTGAACACGAATCATAAAATCAAACCTTATCCTCTAATTCTTTATCAATAACCGTAATTTCGTCTTCTTCCACCGGAACCCAACTTTTACAATAATCTATATCCTTAAATAAAGCCGCCAATCCTGTAATTTGTTTCAATCGTAAAATTTCATCTCTATCCATGCCCAAATGCTTGGAAATCCACGCATCGGTTCTTCCCAAATCATGCAATTCCCGAATGATATTACTCATTAAATCGACATTATGGGTCCCTCTTGCCCGATTATGCCGTATCGTAGAAGCCATACGATTATCCAACGATTTATTGATAACGGAAACCGGCAACATTCCTTTTTCTCTTTCATAAATATCCCTATGATTCAACATCGTCTGATACCGATGAAACCCATCGACAATGATATATTTATCATTATCCTTATCATAATAACATACAATCGGCATCGTATATCCGTCCTCTTTTATACTATCATATAAAAGTTTCATTTCTGGAGTTGCTACAGAATTGGGATTATAATTATTCGGTTCAATCTTTTCAATCGGTACCGCAATAATATTATATACCGGACTTTTAGAAGTCATCTTTTATTACCACCTTATATTTTTTTTTGATTTCTTGAATATTTCTTTGTTGATCCCGAGTCAACCCAAAACCCATAAACCGACATAAATGATCATTTTTCAAAATACAATAACACATTCTTTTCCATGATGGAATATCCTTCGTCGATTTAATATCATCTGTATGATCCGGAATCTTATCTAAAAAAATCACTCTCGATTCTTTTAAAACCGTATAATTGGAAATCCCATTTCTTTTTATATTATACCCATGATCGATCAATTCTTGAATGGTTTCTTCTTCCAATCCTCCACCCGTCGTATGCCAAAAATGAATGGAAGTTTGAAACTTCTTTATATAATTATTTCGAATTCGAGCCGGTAAAGTAGCCAAAAGAAACTTAGTATAACTTTCCCATGTATGTCCTTCCGGCAATGTAATATTGCGATATCCCAACGCTTTCGTCTTTCCGTAAATATTACCGAAATTTACTCCTTGAACTCTTCCTAATAATTTCAACCATGTCGATGGTTCAATCACCCGATATAAATTCAAACTATCTTTGGCATAATCATTAAATGGTGATGCCACTCGCATTTGAGAAGGTTTCAATCCCGCTTGATAAAATAAATCATATAATTTATTATACGAATACCGATTCGTATAGATACAATGCCATACATCAGATATCGTCCAATCATACAATGGCGAAGCACACCAAACATTCTTAAATTGTTGGGTGATCCAACATTCATTCTTATATCCGTATTTCTTATTTAAAAAACCATTATATCGCTGTAAACTCTCATCGGCACGATTCCCCAAAAGACATATCGTAGATCCATCTCCATGCTTCTTTTTATACCATCTTGCAAACTGTTTTGCCAAATCTTCTTGATGCATCTTATACCGATACGTCGTCATCGGATTGTTTTCCAACGATATAACATACTCATGTTCCGGTAACGGCCGAATCCAAAGATCTTGTTTCTTATCGTCCCAAGGATACCAAAACATCTCATAATTGCTTAAAGCCGTACGAGTAGCCATTGGTAAACAAACCCAATACACTTCGGCATCATTTTTAATCCGTTCCAATGTTTCTTCCACATACTGAGTAGTAAAAGAATATTGTGCTTCAAAATCTTGATGAAACACCCCAATCTTATGATTCGGATAATATTTCTTTTGAAAATCAAGTACTAAATTCAACAACAACCCCGAATCTTTTCCACCCGAAAAAGAAACAAATATATTTTCAAACTCTTCGAATATAAAAATCAATCGATTCGTCAATGCCTCACACACATTCGTATTCAAATACTTCTTATACATTAAAATCACCCATTTGGTAAATTTTGGAAATTCCATAGATATTATATCAAAAAATAAATTTTTTTAATAGTCTATTCCATAAATAATAAAAAAAAGTCGATAAAACCGATATTATCGACAATCTTTTTGATTTTTCTCTATTTTACACAAAACAATTTTTTAATATACTTACTGCCAATTCAAAGATATTCTTCTTCCTTACAGGCTCAACAGAAATCAATTCCCCTTCTGCTATCTTATTCTCCTTCACATACACTTCTATCTTACCTTCACAACTATCCTTATTCAATGTATACTCATATTTATAATCAAAAGAACTATCCTCTTTTTTCTTACATAAATAATATATATCTTTCTTAACTACTATATTTATTTTATCCTTATATAAAATCGGATGAATCGATTCGATGATATCCCCTTTGGAAAAAACCTTTATTCTCTTATAATTGGAATACCCATACTTCAACAACTCCAAAGACTCGGTATTTCTCGTAGTAGATTTATCATATCCGAACACAACACTAATCAAATCCATATTCTCTTTACGCATCGATAACGTAATACAGTATCCGGAAAATGAAGTATATCCCGTTTTTAATCCGTTTAACCCTTCTACTCTTCCAATCATCTTATTGGTATTTATCAACCAAAACGGCGAAGAAGTATCTTTACGAATATAATCTTCTTTCAATGTAGTATATTCAGTAATTTCAGGAAATTTATTCAATAATTCTTTGGCAATTAATCCCAAATCATACGCCGAAGTGTAATGATTTTGACTGGTCAATCCAGTACAATCTTCAAAATTTGTATTCTTACAACCCAATTCTTTTGCTCTTTCATTCATTCTTCGAACAAAATGGGCTTCGCTTCCACTCACTTCTTCCGCCATCAATACCGCACAATCATTAGCCGAAGCGATACAAATACACTTCAACGCTTCATCTACCGTAATCTTTTCTCCTACTTTTAAATAAACTTGAGATCCACCCATATTTGCTGCCGTTTCCGAAGTAGTCAATACCGTTTCTTTATCAAATTGATGATTATCCATCGCTTCATAAATCAATAAAAGCGTCATAATTTTTGTCATAGATGCCGGCGAAAGCCGTTTATTCATTTCTTTCTGATATAAAATCGTTCCACTGGATTGTTCTAACAAAATTCCTGATACCGCTCCCGGAATCAATTCCGGAGATTCTTCGGATACCGCTTCGGCCGAAACGGAAAAACCCAATATACCCATTCCCATAAAAACCATACATATCAAGAAAATTACTTTTTTCATAGTACTCACCAATACACTATATGAAATATAAATTTTTTCTATTCTTCTTTTATAAAAATAAAAAATCGGACCAACCGTTCCGACATTTATTTTTTAAATCCCATCTTTAGAAATAACCGCTCCGCTATTACCTGTTGTCCGAAATCGGAGGGGTGAACCAAATCTGTAGTCAAAAAAGACAATTCCGATAAAATTTCCAAAGGAGGAATATATTCTTTCAAACCCAACTTCTCGGCAATATTCCGAAACGCTTCGATTTTTTTCTTAAGTGCCGTATCTCCATACTCATTTCCATTTACCAAAACACTCGTAAAGAAAAATGGTTTAGATTGAATACATTGAATAAGATACTTCAAATGTTTCTCATATTCGCTTTCATCATATATACTTAAAACATTCACTCCGAATTCAAAAAAAGCCATATCATATTTTAAATTCTTCAAATAATCCGCCATAATATATTCCGCTTGACACCCACCAGGTATCGCCTTATTCAAAACATTGATTTTCGCCATTCGACTTAAAACAAACGCATACGAATGAATATATTGACTACATTCACTTCCATGAGAAATCGAAGAACCGTAAATCAACAACGTTTCTCTCGGACACTCCCAATCCGCAGGCACCTCTATCGTATGACCGAACGATTCAATTCCCTTAAAACATACATATCCGGCATATCCTATCACGATTCGGATCACATCTTTATGAAAAGCACCATCTCTTAATTCCTTATATTTTTCCGGTTGTTCGATATGTAACGTCGTTTCCATATCGGCAGGTAAAACATACCGTTTATGTTGATAATCGCCATAAAACACATAAATTTCCGTATTCTCTTTCCGACTCAAAAACGTAATATCAAAATACGTTCCTTTCAATTTGAAACGAAGTTCAACACCGATTGCTCTTTGAGCATAAAATCTCGCCCTATCATTACGACTGCAACCCAAGCAATCCATTAAATTCTTATCAAACCGCCACAATTCTCCATTCGGTCCAATCTGTTCCACATTAAAAAATTCGATACCATCTTTTAACATCACTATACCTCTAATAAATTATTATAAACGATTTTTTAATTTATCTTTAATCCATTTATCCGCCATATCTACCCAACGACCGATATAAGGAGATACTTTATCAGGATTCCCATCAGCACTCTTCTCATTACAAACACTATATCCATGTCCGCCCTTATAAAACATATGATATTCGGCATTTCTGTTCTTTTTCTTATAGGCTTCCAATAATAAAATCGAATTCATTACAGAAACAGATTCATCAGTAAACGTTCCCCATAAGAATAAATCCGGTGCGAAATCGGGAACTTCTAATTCCATCGATAAATGCTTTAATATAGAATAATCTTCTATTTTTTCTTTCAACAAATTATCAAAAGAACCCTTATGCCAATATCGTTGATCCGTCGTTACAACCGGATAACCCAACATCAACAAATCCACCGTCTTATCCAAAGAATACTCTTCCTTATGAAAACAAACTTCCAACAAATTATGTCCGCCTGCCGAAAAGCCCAAACCGATAAGACAAGAAACAAAAGGACTTTGTTGAATTTGTTTCAACGCATACGCTAAATAAATAGAAGGAAGCGGATAACTATCTTCTTTCGTTTCTCGGTAATTCACCACAACAACATGATACCCCAACGCTTGAAACACTTCCGCTACCGGCTCAGATTCTCGAGGAGAAGTATATGCATATCCTCCACCCGCACTGATAAACACAGTAGGACGTTTCTTATCATCTATAAAATATGTCGTATAATAATTCGACGTATCTAAAATCGGATATCTTTTCATATCTATTCCCCCAACACTTGTTTTATCTTCGCTATCTCTTCTAAAAATTCCTTCTTTTTATTTGAATCGGAAATCGTTTGAACAATCTCTTTTATCTTTTTCAATCGACTATGATAATATCTAATATACGCAGGTTCTTTTTTTACTCGCAATATCGGTCCAAAAACATTATCTATTTCCGAACAATGATTTTCGCCCTTTTCGGCAATAATAATTTCATAATATTTATCTTGTTCATACAATGCGGTTTCCTCTAGAATTTTAAACCCATTTTGTTGAAGAAATCTCCGCAACATCGGTCGATCGCTATTGGCTTGAAGAATCCACTTTACATAGTCTCTATCTTTGGCTTGTTCCATAATTCGACAAATCAAATTTCCACCCATTCCGGCTAAAATAGCCGTATCAAAGGAAGAATAAACATCTTTTAAACCATCGGATAAAACAAATTCAATTTGTTTTTCCAAATGAACTTTTTTCACATTCTTTTGAGCATTCTTCAATGGTTCTTCTCTTATATCACAAGCAATTCCCTTTTCCACACCATATTTTAAAATCGCTTCAATTAACACATACGCATGATCACACCCGATATCACAAACCGATTTACTGCCTTCACAATACGATGCCAATATAGAAATACGATTTTTCATTAGTGTTTAATCATAAAATCCTTTAATTTTTTACTACGGGAAGGGTGTTTTAATTTTCTTAAAGCCTTCGCCTCAATCTGCCGAATTCTTTCTCGAGTTACATTAAATTCCCGACCAACTTCTTCCAACGTTCTTTGTCTACCATCGATCAATCCGAATCTCAATCGCAATACCCTCTCTTCTCTTTCCGTAAGGGTAGCCAATACCGAATCCAACTCTTCTCTTAACTTCATTTTGGCCGTAAATTCATATGGATCCAACGCATGAGGATCGGAAATAAAATCTCCCAAAGAAGAATCCTCTTCTTCCCCTACCGGAGATTCCAAAGATATCGGTTCTTGAGCAATTTTTTGTATTTGTTGAACTTTTTCTACCGAAATATCCATTCTTTCGGCAACTTCTTCCGGAGAAGGTTCCCGAGATAATTCTTGAACAAGTTGTCTTTGAACTCGTACCAATTTATTGATCGTTTCCACCATATGAACCGGAATACGAATCGTTCGGGCTTGATCCGCAACGGCTCTTGTTATGGCTTGACGAATCCACCAAGTCGCATAAGTAGAAAACTTAAATCCTTTGTGGTGATCGAATTTATCTACCGCTTTAATCAATCCCATATTTCCTTCTTGAATCAAATCAAGAAATTGTAATCCTCTTCCCAAATATCTCTTCGCAATAGAAACAACCAAACGAAGATTGGCATTCACCAATCGATCCTTTGCGGCATCTGCCTTTTCTACAATATCCAACAATTCTTCATATTCTTCGGCAGAAACCGTATTTTGATCGTCCGCTTCGATTTTCGCAAGTTTTTCTCTCGCACTTCTTCCCTCTACAACTTCCCGAGCCAATTCCGTTTCTTCTTCCAAAGTCAATAATTGAATATTTCCGATTTCTTTCAAATACATTCGAACGGGATCATCGACTTTCACAGAGGCAGGAAGTTGATCGAATGTAGAAATATCGATTTCTTCTACTTCATTCAAATTCGGTTCTTCCCCTTCGGCAATATCAAAATCATCGGATATTTCCATAGAAGATAAAATATCGATTTCTTGTTTTGCCAATTCCTTTTCAATCATATCATACTCATCGCTGTCTTCTGTACAATATTTTAAAATATCATGGGTATAAACATATCCTTGATTCTTTTTCCCCAATTCAATCAATTCTTTTAAAACCGTTTCTAATTCCATTTATTTACTTCCTCCTCTTATTTTTCAATTCTTGTTGATTTTGTTTATTTTTAAATTTTTCGGATATGGTTTTCGCAATCTCTTCCAAATCCGTTTGTTTCGTCATTACTTCATCTAATTTTTTATTTCTCTTTTTATATTTTGCGATTTCGAGTTGTTCTATACACTTTTGTAAATCTACTTCATCATACGGATTAATATCTGCCCGTAAATGATTGATAATTTTCTCATACTGTTTTTGATTTTCTTCCGAAAGAGAAGAAATAAATGTCTCTTCGTCAAATTCGTCATATTGAGTATAATATCCATCAATCAATCCAATCCATAACCGCAAATTCTCCGGACAAAAGCCATCCAATCGATCTTCAATCAACCGATCGATTTCCAAAGCCTTTTCTTTCGATTGTTTGGCAAACATAAACAATCGTTCCTCATATCTTGCCGACCATTTCTCTTCTTCCAAATCCTTTATCGGATTATTTTCTTCGACAGGATAAATATCGACAGATTCCTGCATAGGGATTCGTTTACAATATCTATCGTAATCCGTAATCAAAGCCTCTAACCGACAATGTAAAATATCGGCAAGCCTTGTTAAATATTGTTCTTCTATCGTTTTACTCTGCGTAGTACGCAACATTTCGAAAATTTCGTCTTTTACTGCCAAAACCACCGAATCATCGGCAAAATTTTTATCCTTAACCGCTTGTTCGAAAATATAAAGATGATAATCCATCAAATGAGATTCAAAATACGCAACATAGGCTTCACAACCGTACTTTAAACTATATTCGTCCGGATCCATTCCGTCCGGCAATAACACCAAATGAATTTGAAATCCATATTTCAAAAATAACGGAATCGCCTTTAATGAAGCATGAATACCCGCATTATCTCCGTCATAACATAAAATGACATGATTGGTATATGACTTTAATTTAAGCACTTGATTTGCCGTCAAAGCCGTTCCCATTGTACAAATCGTTTCCTTTAACCCACTCCGATAAGAAGCGATAACGTCCATTTGTCCTTCACATAGGATTACTCTTTTTTTCTTTAATATTTCTCCTTTCGCCAAATGAAGATTATACAAAGTTTCCTTTTTTCTAAAAAGAGGCGTATCTTTGGAGTTGATATACTTCGGTTGATTCTTATCTTCCGTTCGATACACTCTGGCACTATACGCTATCGGTTTCCCTGCCTCATCGAATATAGGAAACATAATTCTTTTCACAAAGAAATCATGATATCCATTTTCATTTTTATCGACCAGCCCACAATCCGTCATATCCAATTCCAAGTAATTCGAATCTTTCAATACCTGAAACAAAGAATTCCCACTTTGAGGAGCAAGTCCAATTCCAAACACTTTTATCGTTTCTTCATCGATTCCTCTTTGACTCAAATATTTCTTTGCTTCTTCTCCACTATTTGAATTTTCCAAATACTTTACATAATACCGTTGCGTCGTATCCATTATCTTATAATACTTATTCAAAGGATTCGGTTTAGCGGATTCTTCATATCCATCGGATATGGTTATCCCATTCCGTTTCGCCAACCGATGTAAAGCGGTAGGAAAATCTATATTTTCAATTTGCATTAAAAAATGAATGGGATCTCCTCCGCCTCCACAGCCGAAACAATGGGCTATTTTTTTTTCTTGATTGACTAAAAAAGAGGGTGTGTCTTCGTGATGGAATGGACATAAACCACGATAGTTTTTTCCGCTTTTTTCCAAAGTAACATATTCGGAAACCAATGCCACAATATCTGTTGCGTCAATAACTTCTTGGATTTCAAGCCTACTTGCCATACGACCACCCTTTCTTTTCTATAATTGAATTCTCTTCTCTATATACGGAATAATGTCCTCCACAGATATCGTTTCCTGTTCCATCGTATCTCTATTTCGAATAGTAACCAAATTCTCGCTTAACGTTTGATCATCTATCGTAATAACATACGGCGTTCCAATCGCATCTTGTCGACGATATCTTTTTCCTATATTGGCCGCATCGTCATACACACAACCAAACGTTTTACATAAAGTATCGTAAATCTCTGTTGCTCTTTCTCCATGTACCTTTTTAATTAATGGTAATACCGCAACCTTATACGGAGCCAGCGCCGGATTCAATCGCAAAACGATTCGCTCTCCTGTCGGAGTTTGTTCTACATCATACGCACTAAATAATACCGCCAACATCATTCGCTCCACACCGACAGATGGTTCGACAACATAAGGAAGATATCTTGTATTATCTTGCGAATCCAAATATTCCAAATTCTCTTTGGAATGATTTTGATGTGCCTTTAAATCATAATCTGTACGACTCGCTATCCCCCATAATTCTCCATATCCCCAAGGAAATTCAAATTCAATATCCGTCGTTGCATTGGAATAAAATGCCAATTCTTCCGGTTCATGATTGCGGAACCGCAATTTATCCTTATCGACACCGATTTTTATCAAAAAATTCAAACAAAACTCCCGCCAATACGCAAACCATTCCAATTCCGTATTTGGCTTACAAAAAAACTCCAATTCCATTTGTTCAAACTCTCTAGTTCGGAAAATAAAATTTCCCGGCGTAATTTCATTACGAAACGCCTTCCCAATTTGACCGATTCCAAATGGTACTTTTTTTCTCGTCGTTCTCTGAATATTTTTAAAATTCACAAATATACCTTGAGCCGTTTCCGGTCGAAGATACACTTCATTTTTAGAATCTTCAATTACCCCTTGATGTGTCTTAAACATCAAATTAAACTGACGGATATCGGTATAATCCAAAGCCCCACAATTCGGGCAAACCACATGATTGTCCTTCAAATACGCCAACAATTCTTCATTGGTCATACCATCACCCGTAACTTTTCCATGCGAATGATCTTCAATCAATTTATCCGCTCTATATCTCGAATGACATTTTTTACAATCGATCAACGGATCGGAAAAAGATCCGACATGTCCGGTTGCGACCCATACTTCTCGATTCATCAAAATAGCGGAATCCAAACCAACATTATACTTATTTTGTTTAACGAATACATTCCACCATGCCTGTTTGATATTATTCTTCAGTTCAACACCCAATGGCCCATAATCCCATGCATTCGCAAGTCCGCCGTAAATCTCACTTCCCTGAAATACGAATCCTTGTTCCTTCAAAAAAGCGACTAAACCTTCTAATGATATCTTCTGCATACTATACCTCCATCGCATAAATTCCATTTTATAATTATAACATATAACTATAAACCTGTCAATTCATACAACCCCGAATTATTATATAATATGACCCTAAATTATTATATAAATGGTTAATATTCTGCTGACAAAGATTATAAACTTAAAAAAAAATAGAAGAGTAGAAACCCTCTTCAAAGATATTAAATTTCTGCACTATGAGGTAGTAGCTCACCTGATGTTAATCACAAAGTTTTGTAAATGTGAAATCTTTTGCACATATTGTATGTGATTTTCTTAAATAAATCAATAGAAGGACAAGAAAAATTACTTTTATAATTAATCTTATTTTAATTAACTATTATTATGCAAATATAATAAAATTTCAACAAAATGTTACATATTTTGGGCTAAACGCATATAATTAAGTGGTGATATAATGTCAAATTTCATACAATTTATTAAAGATTACTTCAAAGTAATCTGTTCCACTATTTTAATCTATCAACTCATTTTGACCATTTTCTTCTTCTCTACGGAAAATCTAGTCATTCTTGCCTTTATTATAGTAGTATTTGCCGGATATGTTATTATCGCAAATTATAAAGATGATATAGTGGGCTTCTTTAAAAAATAAGGGACTATTTCATATAGTCCCCGAATTCTTTTATAAATCGATTTATTTTTTTAGTGATTTGAATATAATTATTCACATTATATGGTGTCAATAAACTATCAAAATGAATACTTAAAATATAAATATAAATACTCATAAAACAAAAATATTTTTGATTAAATTCATCGAATTTCTTCAACCGATCTTTGATTAAACCATAAATTTCCAAATGATCATAACTCATAAACATTCTACACAACAACATCGCTTTCGGTGCATAATAAACAGAAAAAGATGGTTCTATCCATTGATTTTTAAAATTATCTAATCCGATTTGGCGAAAAACCAACCCATACTCCACACTGTTGTTTTTATCGATAAAAGAAAAAATGTCTTGTTGTAAATCGTATAAATATACTCTGGCATCTAATAAATTATAATATTTAGATAAAATAACCCACGCAATATCGTCCTTATACGGCATCGTTTCGATTTCCCGTATTCGCAATTCAAAATAAGTAAACCGATTATCCAAAACCTTATAAATATGTTCCAAATTGGCTAAATGTTCTTTTTTTAACGTAATCGAAAAGGCAAAATCATCAAATACTTCTTCCAACATCGGAAGCATTTTTATAACTGCCGCCTTTTCTTCCGAGGTCCGATTCACACATGGGAACAATAAATAAAACATCTCTTTTTCTCGACATTCGTAAATAGCCTTTTCTATCTTTCGGCACTTACAAAGTTCTTTATAAAGCCGATATTGCGATGAAGAAACTTCCATTAAATGATACTTACGATTATACAGATCTTTTACCAAATAACAACATTCGTCTTTTTGAATTATTTCAATAGAAAAAGGAAATCTACTTAATAAGTCGGAATGTAACTTTTCCATTTTCTTTATCATATCCTTTTAGAAGATCTTCTAAAGGAACATTATATTCTTTCGCAATTTGATTCAACATCTCTTCCTGTGGACAAGATAATGTTTTAATCGAATAATACGTGGCTATCGTATTATCGAAAAACTTCAAAAAATCTAAAGGAGATTCCTTCTCTTTCGTCGTTACTATCGCAATCGACTTTTCTCTCTGATTCAAATTATCGGCAAGTTTATTTTCATAATCCTGAGAAATATCTTTCTTAATTTGTTCGATTTTCTCTTCCTGTGGCAAAGCCACCTCTTCTTGCGGATTCAATTCAATGATTTCAATCGGCTTATCCGTGTTTTCCTCATATACTAAACTTAAAATATATTCCACATCTACTCCCTTACAATCCACCACATATACATCTAACTTCTTCAATTCCACATCATGAACCGCTAAATCATTTAATTCCACACTAAACGATACCGGCATGGATTTAAAACATTCATTATTTTCCATATCCCGATAAGAAATATCTATCTCCAATACTCCCTCTACCGTCGAATTCGATATATTCTTATTTACCAATTTATCGATATGTCCTTTTACTGTACTGATATTTTCAATTTCCAAAAATGCGGTTTTCATAATTTCCAATTCCATAGTAATCACCCATAGAAAAATATGCATAATATAAAAAAAATAGAACGGCTTTTACGCCGTTACGATCTCAAATATTTTTTCCAATACTTCTTCTTTCCCTTCTCTCGTTTCACCGGAAGTAACATAAACATGATCCATCGGATCGACATTCAAATCCTTTATAATTCTTTTTTTATTTATCTCCCTTTCTCCACGTTTCAATTTATCCGCTTTCGTCAAAATAATGGATACCGGTAACCGATAATACTTCAAATATTCATACATCGTTATATCATCTTCCGTCGGCGGGTGGCGATAATCAATCAACAAAAAAACCATCTTTAAATGCGGAGAACGGCGAATATAATTTTCCACCATATCCCCAAATTTTTTTTGAATGGACTTGCTGATATTGGCATAGCCATATCCCGGAACATCGACAAAATAAAAAAAATCATTGATACGATAGATATTCAAAGTTTGTGTTTTTCCCGGATTCGAAGAAGTTTTAGCCAAATTTTTTCTATTACAAAGCATATTGATAAAAGAAGATTTTCCCACATTCGACCTCCCGCAAAACATAAATTCCACAGAATTATGTTCAGGAAAGGCGGAATATTTAACGGCAGACATCACAAATTCCGCTTTATTAATCTGCATACTTTTTTACCTCCTCTTCCGCTATTTCCAGTCGGGATAAAATCGGCTTAAACTCTTCCCAATTCAACGTCTTTGTTCCAATATCCCCATGCGTAGAATCGCCATGACAATCACTCCCACCGGAAT
This sequence comes from uncultured Anaeroplasma sp., assembly GCA_947592005.1. Lineage (GTDB taxonomy): Bacteria > Bacillota_I > Bacilli_A > Acholeplasmatales > Anaeroplasmataceae > Anaeroplasma. The sequence continues at coordinate 20,295 of CANQDJ010000007.1, read as the reverse complement.
AAAATAAATGGTATTTTACGGCTAAATCTTTAAAATATTCTTCCCGATTCTTTTCACTCGGATAATATACTTCCATACCGTCAAACCCATAAGATAAAATCTCTTCTACATATTCCTCTTTCAATAAACAAGGGTGGGCAAGAATCGTAAAACAATTCGTTTTTCTCGCCAATTCCAATCCCTCTTTTACACTCCATTTCGTAGATGGAATATACGCCTTACTTTCCTTAGAAACATAAAATGAAGCCTCTTCCAAACTCATCGCATTATTCTCCGCTACGTTTCTCAACATATTGGCTCTAGTTATAATCACATTTTCATTGATCAAAGTCGGTATATCCACCTTCAAATGATAAATATTTTCAATATTCTGCATCATTTGAATTGCCCGAGCTCTACGTTTTTGAATAATCTCTTCAGAAAACTTCACCCATTCCTCCGGAATGATATTTTTATGAAAAAGACAAACAATATGAACACTTTCTCCTTTGTAATAGGTAGAAAGTTCCAACCCCTTTATAACATAAACTCCATACTTTAATCCAAATTGAAATGCCTCTTCACAACCGAATACAGAATCATGATCCGTTAACGCAAAGACAGAAACACCGTTTCGTTTTGCCCGAAGCACCAATTCTTCACAACTTAAAACACCATCGGAATAAGTTGTATGGTTATGTAAATCAATCTTCATACTCACTCACCTCGAATATCTAATATATAATCCACCTCTAATAAAATATCTCGCAACTCCTTAAATTTCAACAAATTTAAGGCAACATTTAATTCATATTTTTGAGCGGAAAGAATCGTTTTATCTATAGGTATCAAATCTACAGAATCAAATTTCCCGACAAAGAAAATAACATTTTTATGAATATTCGGAAAAATATGATATTTAATACTTTTCTTAAACTCAGGCAAAAAATCCACTCGTTCAATACCCGTTTCTTCCCAAATTTCCCGTTTTGCCGTATCTAAAGCCGTTTCTTTCTCTTCTTGATGCCCTTTGGGAAAACCATAATTCCCATTCGATTCCATAATCAAAACATATTTCCTTACACCATTTTCATAACAAAACAAAATTCCTCCATAAGAAAATTCCTCTGTCATTTCCATTCTCCTTTCCACAAAGAAAAATCATATACCTACAAAGGATATATGATTTTACATACTATTCTTCTTTTTCTTCTTTCGGCGAATTCCCATTATCTTTCTTCACATAATACCAAATCAAGACAACTGCCGCAGAAAAAATCAATCCAACGACAATACCACCGGCTAAAGAAAGAATCACACTTAAACTTCCGCTTTGCTTAACTACACGATTATTCGTATAATTCAAGGCAAAAGAATTCAAATTGATAGAAGATAAATTATTTCCAAGTGTCGTCGTAAGAGTCTTAATATTATCATACGCTTCCGCCATCGTCTTATCAAATTCATCATACGCTTCCTTCAACAAATCGGTTGTTCCGTCCACATACTTTCTCAACGCATATTTAATTTGTTTTTCCGCTTCGGAAGTCTTTTCCGTCAAATAAAATAATTGAACATATTCCCCGTTTTCATTCTTTGCCGCTTGATTGATGGCAGGAGAACTTTCCACCGTAACATCGACAGCCAAAGACTCCAATTCCGTCATAATCTCGGCATTATCTCTGGCAATTTCTTCCATTTGAGTGGAAATAGAGGCAAGACGATCCGTATCATTAAAAATCTCTGAAGCGATTTTTTTCAGTTCTATAATAATTTGATTATTCTTTTCTTTTCTCTTAATCAACGAATTAATTCTAGTATTCGTATATGTTAAATAATATCCACTATCTTTCACATAATTATATTTATCCACTTGTGAAGAATAATAATTGGTATCAATTTCTTCCAAAATTCGTTCCGCTTGTTGACGATAATACCGAAGAGGGTGTCCATCGACAATAAACTCGTCGCCATTATTAAATGTCAATTCTTCATACTTATCTAAAATATAACTTTGTTGAGAGTTGATATATTGAATCAATTCACGATAGGTACGGAATTGATTGTAGTCGTCCATATAATCCGCTAAATTCATTTGAGATTTGGATTCTATTTCTGTTTTGATATTTTGAATCAGTTCCAAAATAAAACTACGAATTGTCTTCGTATCCGTTACTTTGGATTTTTGAATATCAATCGTATATTTATCAAATTTCTCCGTTTCATTTTGGGTAGCCGTCTTGGAAATGGTAATATACCCTTCGTCATATAAATATTCCACATCTAATTTTTTAAATTCGTCTGACGTGTTTTTTACTTCCACCAATCGTTCTTTGGATATAATATCTTGATAATTAAAAGGTTCTCCATTCGGATATTGTAAATTCTCCAATCCGTTAAATTTAATTTCAAATGAAGTACTGTAATTCGTTTTAGACGGATTATACCACAATAAAACCAACAATAAAACGATTATCGTAGTAACAGCAGTTATAATCGCAATCCAAATCTTTTTCTTCCATAAAATCTTGCAAATATCCAAAAGACTGATTCCTTCTTCTTTTTCTTCTTCCAAGATAATCACCCACCAAATAAATATATTATTAGTATAACATATTTTAAAAAAATAATACAACAGAAACCTAAAATTTTCCATTAAAACTTGGAAAAAAGTCTTATTTTCTTATGTTTTGTCGATTGGCAATAAAAATTGCCGTTTTCAATCCGTCCAATGCCGAAGAAGTAATACCACCCGCATAACCGGCACCTTCTCCGATTGGATATATCCCTTCTATATTCGTTTGAAGATTCTCATTTCTTAAAATTCGAACCGGACAAGAAGAACGGGTTTCCACTCCGATTACAACCGCATCTGGGTGATAAAAACCCTTCATTCTTCGATCAAAATCACCAATCCCATACCGTAATTCTTCTACCACAAAATCCGGTAAACATCGCTTCAAATCGCAAAAACAAACTCCATGCGGATAACTTGGTTTTACGCTTCGGGCTTCTTCGGCAACTCGATCGTGAAGAAATTCATACATCAAATTTGCAGGGGCTTGATAATTTTCGGCAATTTGATATGCCAACCTTTCATACTTTTGTTGAAACTCTATCCCGTCCAAAACATTTCCTCTATCATAATCCGATGGTTTAATTTCCACCAAAACCGCTGAATTGGAATTACAAGCATCTCTCTTGGAATTACTCATTCCATTGGTAACAATACTGTTTGGTTCGGATTGTGATGCCATAACCACTCCTCCCGGACACATACAGAACGTATAAATTCCTCTGTCGTTATGATGACAAGCAAGTTTATAATATGCCGTAGGCAAAAGATCGGCATATTCTCCATATTGAACTTTATTGATCCAATTTGCCGAATGTTCCACACGAACTCCTATAGAAAAGGCCTTTTGCTCCATATGAATATGCATATTTTCATACAAATGCCGTATCGTATCTCTAGCAGAGTGACCGATTCCCAGTAAAAGATGTTTGGTAAAAATAGGTTCTTCTGTACCCGTAGATTCGATATATAAACCATCTTCTTTTTTTACTGCGTTTTTAAACAAAGTATTAAAATGAAATACTCCACCCAAAGATTCGATTTCTTTCCGAATTTGAACCACTACTTCCCGCAACACATCGGTTCCTATATGTGGCATCGCATCATATAAAATATCTTCTTTCGCACCATGCTTATAAAATTCTTGAAAAATAAAACGAATCAGCGGATCTTTTACATTCGATACCAATTTCCCATCGGAAAACGTTCCCGCTCCGCCTTCTCCGAATAAAACATTCGAATTTGGATTCAACCGTTTCTCCTTCAAAAAACAATTCACATCTTCTACCCGTTCTTCTATCGGTTTTCCTCTTTCCAAAACAATCGGCTTTGCCCCACATCTCGCCAAATATAATGCGGCAAACATACCGGCAGGGCCAAACCCCACAATAACAGGAGACTCTCCTTCCCATCGAACATATTTCGGTTCGACCGATGGTTTTAAATACAACGTTACACCTTTTCCTTTGAATCGGTTTGTCGTTTCCACTGCCAAGCGATATACGTAAAAAATATCCCTTTTATCTCTGGCATCGATAGCCCGATGCAATATTTTTAATTGCCGAACGGAAATACCAAACTTCTGTTCTACCAAATGGTTCAAAGACCCCATATTTCCGACAGATACTTTAAAGCGATCAATCTGATACCACATTTTCAATCTCCTTTGCGATAATCAACGCACAACAAAAGGCAAACATTAAATTATATCCTCCGCATACCCCATCAACATCGATCATTTCTCCACCAATATACACATCTTTATCCTTTTTTAATTGAAGCGTCTCTTCTATTTCATCAATATCAATACCCCCACTACATACTTGGGCATATTCCATTTCATATACCCCTTGAATCGGGATACAAAACGAATCGGGAGAGATAGAAAACTTTTTACAATAGGAATACAATTTCGGAGGAAGAACAGTCTTATACGAATCATATTTATTTCCATTTAATAAATCCAAAACCACAGAACAATTCTTTTTATCTTTCAAATGGGCATAATAACTCGATAAATTCATTACACAAATTCCCGATATCCCATTATCTTTAAAAATAACTTCTCCACTTTCTTTATGAATAATTCTATCTCCCTGTTTCAAAGAAACCATGCATTTGGTTCGCACACCGGATATATCTTTTATTTTTAAATCCGTTTTAAACCCGACAAGAGAAGGAATAAAAGGATTCCTTTTCAATCCCAATCCTTCCAAAAAAGAAAAAGTCGGAACATCTTTTACAAATCCAGCCGGACTTCCACAACATAAAACAACCTTATCAAACCAACAATAAGTATCGTTCAATATAAATCCTTTTTCCCTTTTATCTATTTTTTCTATTTCAATATCCACTATTTTCCCATGAATGGAATCCATAAATACCTGATAAACACTGAAAGACGATTCACTGATCGGATAAATCCTTCCCTCTTTATCCGTCTTTGTATAAATTTTCATTTCTTCAAAAACTTTCAACAACTCCTCATGGTGTTGTAGAACAGAATGTGCCAAAGGATTACCATGATAATCGGAATCGGAAAAAAACATATTCGCCAAATTACATTTCCCATTTCCGCTTGCCAATAATTTTCTACCTGTCTTTCCTCGATTGAAAATACAATATGGTATCTTGTGTTGTTCCAAAAGAGAAGCCAAAAATAACCCACAAGCCCCTCCACCGATGATCGCTACGTTCATACACATTCTCCTTTCGATACTCCTATTATATCATAAATAAAAAAGATATTGACAAAAAAAGAAAAGACCCGAAGGTCTTTTCCCTCTATCGATTCATATTTAATTCCGTTTCAATCGTGAATTTTTTCTTCTTTAATTTCTCAATACGATCTTCTATCGGATTAATAATACCGGCAATTTCCCGTTTTTTGGTAACGACAAGTTTTCTAGTCTTAGTTAATTCTTCCATAAAGGCCGCACGCTCTTTATTCGAATATGTCGGATTATCTTTTAAAACTTGTAAACGAATAGCCTCTTGTTCCAACTTCTTCAATTCATTCAAAATAGGCATCTTCAACTTACTGTTTTCTAATTCGAATATTTCATGCTCCAACTGTAATCTTTCTGTTTCAAGTTGTTCTTTTTCTTCCTTATGTTCTTCCCAATACTTCGCATTCTTAATCTTTTGATCCACACGATCTCTCTTACGAATATCCACGAACTTATCTTCCAACTTCTTCTTGGCTTTTTGTATCTTTTCCAAACGAAGATTCTTCTCGCTTAAAGTAACGGTTCTACTTACCTTAAACTTATTACCGCTTTGTTTATAAGATGTAGAACGAATGATTGTTTCATGCATCTTAACGATATTATGTAAGATAGCCGTAACCGTACCATGTCGCTTTGCCAAATCCATTAAATACTCCCAAGTTTCAATACAATAATCTTGTGTTTCAATAAATTTTGCCAACGCTTCATCGGTTTGCGTTTCTTTCCGTTTCCCGAAAGTCGCCGTTGCTTGCTTGCTGACTTCTGTAACCATCGCACTGATATTGGAAGCCAATTTATCCTCATAAACGATAATATCCACACCGAATGTTTGATTTGCCTTACGCATCATCGGTTCGATAAAATCGATTGTTTCCTTAATTTTCGTAATTGCTTCATTACTTGGAGTTTTCTTGAAATCGGTTATATTTCGCATCACATAGGCAACAGCGATTTCAATACAATTCGTACGAACGGTAAATAAATAATCTTCATGTTCGTCCGCTACGGAATTTACCAAGCAAGTATTCCAGCAATTAATACTTTCCAACAATCGGAAGTTTGGTGAAAAGGTTTGCCAACCGGCACAATTTCCCTTCATCAACCAAGCATCACAGTTCTTCGGATCCAACTCAATAATACGATTTGCGTAACTTTCCGCATCAGTATAATTTTGAGAATCATAAGCGGTTTGAGCCAAAATAAAGAAATTTTGAATCATTTGTTTTGCCTCTACTCCCAAATTCGTTCCTTTAGAAGCCGATTTTGCTGCCGCAGCAGTCGTCTTTTTGGAAACAGTTGGGGCTGGTTTCGGTTTTTCAACCACTACCGGCTTAACCACTACTTTCTTAACCGTTGTCTTTGGTTTTTCTTCCTCTCTGGCTTGCGTCGTTTTTTGTACACTGGATACAATTCGTTTTACTGCCGTTGAATCATTGGTTGGTGCCTTCTTTGTTACCACAACCTTCTTAACGGTCGTCGGAACAGGTCTTGGAGCCAATACCGGATCTTCGGCAACTTCTTCCTCCTCTACAGGAGTCAGTTTCGGTGCTTGTTTTGGTTTTGGTGTTGTTTCTACTTTTGGTTCTTCTACAGGTGGAGTTTCCGGTTTAGGGGTATCGCCGACATCTTGAAACAATTTTTTTGCTTCGGCAACAGCGTATTTTGCCCCACAAACCTGACATTCGAAGTAATCGTTTACTTTGACGAAGTCAGATTCTCCACACAATTCACACACTATTTTTTTCATTGTTTTCTCCTTTACATCGTTATTATTACTACCGTTTTTTAAGTAATAAGAATGGTAGATTTTTTTTAAAAAGCTTGACATACAAAATGGGCAATATCGCATTTATTATTAAAAAGCACCATATTTAATATAAATGTTTATTATTAAGTAAGTTTGCGTTTGTATGCTTGAACACAGAGATTCAACGCTATATAAGAATCTTATTACCATTTATTATAAATAAAAGACTGTTCTTTTATAAATAATCCATTTTTTAACTGAAAACCAATTTACAATTATTATACCAAATTATGAAAACCTTTTCAAGATTGGATATAATATTTTATTTTATTCTTTAAGTACTATACTTATTTAATTTTTTACATTGATTGTATGTTCTATTTTTTCCCATTTCGGTTTCACAAATATCGCTCGTATCGCCGAAATAACATATGTAACCATAAAAATAGGGTGAAATAAAATGACCTTTATTCTTTGCCATTTTCGAATACGAATCGTCTTTCGATCAATATAAAACAAATATCCCGTAAATAAAACAAAAACAAGATAAATCGATCCGATTAATCCCAAAATGCGAACCACATATTCCATACTATAATTTTCTTCGGGCAAACATAAATCGACAATGCCGAACCCAACACTCGTAAAAATATACAACAACAACGTTACAGCCATACATATCATAGGGATTCCCCCAATAATTTGATACCAGAAACTACGCTTCTTCCGATTTTCTTTCAACGCCTTCAATTTTTCTTTCGAATACTGTCTTCTTACCGAAAAATATCCTTGAATCCATCTTGTTCTTTGAACGATAGACTGCCACATTTTCAATGGCTGTTCATCATAATATATCGCATTTTCCACATACGCCGATTTCAACTGATGAATAATGGAATAATTCGTCAATTCATAATCTTCGGTCAACGTATGAAACGGCCACCCACAATACTCTTTCAATATAGAAGATTTAAAGAAAAAACCGGTTCCCGAAATCAACACATTCATATCATAATACATCTTCGGCTTATTCTGAATAGAATTTATAATCGTAAATGTTAAGGCAGATGCCCCACAAGTAACCGACGCATTCCAATCCTTATTCTCTCTCTTTCCGCAACCCATATCATATCCACTCTGATACGCATCATTCATACCGGAAATAAATTCTTTATCCAACACATTATCCGCATCTAATATAATAAAGGCATCATATATATCTTTATTCGTATAAATATATTTTAAACATTCGTCCAATGCGTATCCCTTCCCCACATTTTCCAAATGAATCCGATAAAATATATGCACATTCGGAAATTTCTTGGCAATCTCTACCGTAGGATCTTCTTTAGATTCCACAATCAAGTAAATTTCCAACTTATCCTTTGGATAATCACTTTCCATAATCGACATCAAATTGGCTTGAATAACCTTCGATTCATCTCTTGCCGGAATAATAATAGCGAAAAAAGCCTTCTCTTTCTCCACTTTAGGAATAAAACCAGCCTTACTACTTCCATAAAAATACCGAATCATTCCTATAATCATAAATATGCCGAAAAAGGCTAAAATTATCAAAAAACCAAACTCGATATATCTGTAAATTTCAAACATATTTCTCCCCACCTACATGATATATTATTTTTTCTTTGCCGTCTTATCCTTTATCTTTTTATTGTTCTTCTTTACATTTCGAACAAAAAACTCTTCCATTCTCTTACTCTCAAAACCGGACTTCAACACGATCAATTCATTATCCGGTTTAAAAAAGAATTCATAATACCCTTCATATTCCGCTATTCTTTTTGCCTCTGTATATTTATATTCGAATTTCGTGGTTTTACCAGAAAGAATCGCCTTTCCCTGAATACTTTGTTCCTTAAAATTATATTCATACAATATCCCTTTTTCACAACTATCCGGATTCATTTTTTTCACTTTCTTCAAAGCCCCAGCCACACTATAGATAGAAAAAGCGAGATAAACAATTCCGAAAGTAAAAAAAGCATATCCGACTCCGATATAAGTCGACTCGGAATTATAATACCCATAAGCCAAAACGGAAATACCGGAAATTAAAACCAAAATCGATAAAACAAATTTGGAAATTTGATTTTTTCTAGTTTGACGAACCAATATTTTCGTAACTTGTTCCGCAGAAATTTGCGATTGATTATATACTATCATAAACTCACCTCAAAAATAAAAAGGATTTAATTCTAAATCCTCCGTAACCTATTTGGCAGCAGCTACAGGGTTCGAACCTGTGAATAACGGGGTCAGAGTCCGTTGCCTTACCACTTGGCTAAGCTGCTATAACATCTTCTTTAGAATTTTAGCATATACCGATACAAATTTCAAGAAGGGAAGATAAATCTGTATGCCGGAGAATTTAAAAAATAACTTCTGTCATAAGGACGTTATCATTATAGCATTATCCTTAAAAAAAGGCAATAAAAAAGGGCACCTAAGTACCCTTTTACGCTCTGGAAACATAACTTCCGTCTAAAGTAGATACGATAATCTTTTCTCCCGTTTCCAAGAATGCCGGAACCGTTACTTCCAAACCCGTTTCCAACACTGCCTTCTTTCGATCTGTAGAAGAACCTTTTACCGCAGGTGCGGTTTCTGTAACCGTCAAAACCACTTTATCCGGTAAACTTACACCCAATATTTCATCTTCATACATTGTAATAGATACCGTATCTCCATCTAACATAAACTTAGATTCCCACTTCAAACGCTCTTCCGGAATCTCAATTTGTTCATACGTTTCATTATCCATAAACGCATATAAACCACCTGCATTATACAGATACTGCATATCTCTCTTATCAATGTAACACCGCTTAAAGGCAGAATCACTACCCTTTAAAGCCGTTTCGGTTACGGCACCGGTACGCAAATCCTTCATTTTAACCCGCACATACGCTACTTTATTCTGTAAAACATGCATAAATTCTATGATTTGCATCAATTTGCCGTCATATTCAATAACTACACCATTCTTTAATTCATTTGTAGAAATCATATCGGAAAATTCCTTTTTACTTCAAATTATAGATAGATTTCTTTCCTGCGAATACAGAAACACCCGGGAATTGACCACGACCGTTTAAATCGTCTTCTATACGAATCAACTGATTGTATTTAGCGATTCTATCTGTACGAGAAGCAGAACCCGTCTTAATTTGACCAGCATTCGTTCCGACAACAATATCCGCAATTGTCGTATCTTCCGTTTCACCGGAACGATGAGAAACAACCGCAGTATATCCTGCACGTTTAGCCATTTCAATTGCTTCAAAAGTTTCTGTTAAAGTACCGATTTGATTAACCTTAATCAAAATAGAGTTAGCAACACCCATTTCAATACCCTTAGCCAAACGCTTTGTGTTGGTAACAAACAAATCATCACCGACCAACTGAATCTTATCACCTAATTGTTCCGTCAAATATTTCCAACCGTCCCAATCGTCTTCCGCAAGACCATCTTCGATTGTAATAATCGGGAATTTTTCTACTAATTGCTTATAATAAACATCTACCATTTCTTTAGAAGTAAATTCTCCCTTATCGGCTTTCAATTCATACTTCTTCGTTTCTGGATTATAGAATTCAGATGCGGCAACATCGATTCCCAAACATACATCTTTTCCCGGAACATATCCTGCAGCCTTAATCGCTTCAACCACACGCTCAAATGCTTCGGTATTAGAACCCAATTTAGGGGCATACCCACCTTCATCACCAACAGATGTTACATATCCGTTTTTCTTCAAAATCGCTTTTAACGCATGGAATACTTCCGCACCCATACGAACGGCTTCTTTCAAAGACGGTGCACCAACCGGAAGAATCATAATTTCTTGGAAATCAATACAGAAATCCGCATGAGCACCACCATTCAAAATATTCATCATCGGTAACGGTAATTGTTTTGCGTTAAATCCTCCGAAATAATTATAAAGAGGAATTCCATAATAATCCGCAGCGGCACGAGCACAAGCCATAGAAACACCCAAAGTGGCATTCGCACCCAATTTTCCTTTGTTTTCCGTTCCGTCTAAATCGATCATCAAATGGTCAATAGCAACTTGTTGTGTAACGTCCATACCGATAATCTTCGGGGCAATGATTTCATTGACATTACGAACGGCTTTTGTCGTTCCCTTCCCCAAATACCGTGATTTATCTCCATCACGCAACTCCAATGCTTCATGTTCACCGGTAGACGCTCCAGATGGCACCAAGGCACGACCGAATGCACCGCATTCTGTTCTAACTTCTACTTCTACAGTCGGATTTCCACGAGAATCCAAAACCTCTCTAGCATAAACGCTTGTAATAAATGGCATAAAATTTTACATCTCCTTAATTTAATTGTTTTTTTACCAAAATTATTATACTATATATTCCCTTTATTTTCCTACAATTTATAAATCATTTTCCCTAAGAAAACGTTTTTATCTTTTAATTTCTCCCTTTAGCCAATCGATAACAAAAACAAAAGGAAAAACCATAAACCAAAACTTCCGCTATTCCCATAATAAGATACTCTATCCGAAAGTTCCTAAAACATAACAAAATATAATCGATCGATCCTTCTATAACATACCAATAAAAAGACCATTGAATAAAACATTTAAAGGTAGAAATCGTCGGAAAATGATAAAAAATATAAACAAAATCCGAAACAATAAGCCCTAAAATCATAAAAACAATCGTCAAAACAGGATATAAAATATGATAACTCCTATACCCTCTTCTAACCTGTGTTCCTATAATGACACTCAACACAATCAAACCGAATGAAATCGGTATACGCCATAATTTCCCAAATAAAAAATCAAGACTTCCGGCCAAAATACCTGCCAAAATAGAATAAATAAGACCATATAAAACAACGTTCCTTACATCGTCTTTATATATAGGCATCTTCCAATTTCCGATATGAAACATATCCCTTCACCGCCTTTACTTCAAAACCATCTCGGTATGAATTTGATAATATCGAATGATTTCTTCCATTAATGCATCATATTCCGTATCCATATACTCTTCTATTTCTTTCTTTTCTGTATAATATTCTTGCCATATCTTGGCAAATCTATTCTCCTGTGGATAACAATTCAAACAATACCCAACTCCCTCTTCCACAGAAAAAAAAGATATATCTTTCGCTTTACATTTACAACAATATTTTACTTCGGGACCGACACCGAACACATAAAGCATTTTTATTAAAAAAACACATATCGCTTTCCTACAATTCCCCTTTTTAAACTCCCTTAACGTCTTCAAAACAAACGGATAAATCCGTTCATGATTCGCATCATCGGGAATCCGTTCCATCACCTTCAACAAAAAAGAAATAGAATGAACTCCTTCCAACGATTGCGTAACATCATAAAAACTATCCATCAATCTAAATTCAATCAACGTAGGAAACTCTTGTTTGGATTTGATATAACGTACCACATTTAACGTCGTCGTAAATGGCAATAGCCCTTTTTTTAAATTATGGGCTTGTAGAACCCGAATACTTTCTTTACCATAAGGGGTATATAGATAGACGATCTTTGACTTTTCTTTGTAATCCAAAGAATATAAAACAATACCTTCTATTTCATTCATTAAAAATTATCCATACCATATCCCAATATTCTTAAATCATTCGGTCTATCTTTCCAATCTTTCTTTACCTTTACCCACAAATCCAAATGTACCTTTTTATCCAATATATGTTTTATATCCATAATCGCCTTTTGTTTTATCGCTTTTATCCGTTCGCCGTCTTTCCCGATAATAATCTTCTTCTGCGAATCTCTTTCGACATATATTGTCGCATAAATATCGACATACGACGGATTCTCCTCACAATCTTTCATACTATCTACAACAACCGCCACACTGTGCGGAACCTCTTGTTTGGTCGTTTCCAAAACCTTTTCTCGAATCAACTCCCCAATTAAAAACCGTTGCGGGTGATCGGAAATCATATCATCGGGATATAACTTTGGTCCGAAAGGTAAAATCTCTTCAATATGGTTTAATAAAACATCTATATTTTTATTTTCTAAAACCGAAATAGGAAACACACTCTCAAACGGAAATAAATCTTTATATAAACATATCGTTAAATCCACATCATTAAACTTTTTTAATTGATCAACTTTATTAATAACAAGAAAAACAGGTAACTTCGAATTCTTTAAATTCTCCAATATAATCCGATCTCCCGGAAGCACGCTTTTTAAAGGAGTCGTCATAAAAATAATACAATCCACACCTTTTGTTGCCTGATAAGATGCCCCTACCATTCGTTTCTGTAGTTCAGTAGAAGGCTTATGAATACCAGGAGTATCGGTAAAAGCCACCTGCATTTTAGACGTAGTATAAATACCCAATATACGATTTCTGGTCGTCTGTGGTTTATCCGACATGATTGCCACTTTCCGTCCGATAATCTTATTCAATAAAGAAGATTTTCCCACATTCGGTCGACCGATAATGGCAACAAAACCCGATTTATAAGAATCCATCATAAATCTTCCTCCGTAAAAGAATACGGAAGAAGTTCTTCTTTTTTGAATATCTTGTATTTCTTATCCAAATTCGCCAAAATAATCAAACAATCCTTCGGTAAAAGTTCACTCATTACCTGCCGACAAGCCCCACAAGGAGAAATCGGTTCTTTCGTTTGTCCTACAATAGCCATAGCCACAATAGAATTTTTATCATATCCCTTTGCCACCATAGAAAACAACGCCGTTCGTTCCGCACAATTACTCAATCCATACGAAGCATTCTCGACATTACACCCACCAATCATCGTTCCGTCTTTGAATAAAATAGCCGCTCCTACCTTAAATAAAGAATACGGGGCATACGCATATTCTCTTGCCTCTATCGCTTTATCAATCAATGATTCATATTCCATCATCTTCCGATTCCCGCTTTCTGTAAAATCTCTTCCTGTTTTTCAAACATAATCTTTTCTTCTTCTTCATTCCTATGATCATAACCCAATAAATGTAAATATCCATGAACCGCCAAAAAGGCAATTTCTCGTTCCAACGAATGACCATATTCCAAAGCCTGTTCTTTCGCTCTTTCCAAGCAAATAAAAATATCGCCCAATTCTTCCGAACATTCATTCTCCGGATCATCACATAAGGCAAAAGATATCACGTCCGTAACTTTATCTATCTTCCGATATTCCCGATTGATTCTTTGAATTTCTTCCTTCTCCACAAAAATAATACTGAATATCTTCTTCTTATCAAAAGGTTTAAATATCGGTTTTAAAAGGGTTTCATATTCTTTCGTCTTTTCTCTCGTTTGATTAAAAAAATTAATTTTCATACCTTACTCCGTAGCCTTAACAAATTGGGCAAGTTGTTTCTCTTCCTTGCTTTCAAGCGTATCTAAAATAGAAATATTTTCCAACATAAGTTTTACAATCTTTTCCAACGTCGAATTTTGAGAATAATCCGCTACACAAGCATAATTAATACGATTATCCGATACCAACTGCATAACCTTATCCTTATTTCCACTCGGATACAAAGCGATGGCTCTACCACCTTTTTCTCTCAACAACTTCATACAAGGAATATCCGTCATTCCATCACCGATATATAACATATTCCGATACGGAATCCTTCGATCTTGCGTATGCTTATTCAAATTATCATCGTCCCGAATATCCATAACCCCTTTGGAAATTCTGAAAATATATTGTGTTTTCAATGTAAAATTGATGGCAGTAGCCGGCCAAATGGCTTCTTTGTTTTCACCATACAAAAACCGACAACCATAAATTTTATTAAAATACTTGGCAATCGGCGTTCCTTCGATAATTTCGGTGATTCCGGAAGAAACAATATAATGTTCTACATTCAACCCCAAAGACGCTCCGAATTCATTGATTCGATCGAACCAAGACGTAACACCCCGATACAATACGACATTCTTCCCACAAGAATTCAAATATTCTTCCGTCAAAGCGATATTCTTTTCTCGACAACACTTAATCATCATATACATATAAGATAGAATTCGATCCATTTCATGTTCGGCAGTCAATTCCGCTGTTTTACCCCAAAACTCACTCGGAGTCAAACCCAAATTCTTAATAAAATCATATTCCTGCATATCGGTTGTACATAATGTCTTATCAAAGTCATATAAAATTGCGACAGTCGTTTTAGCCATACTTCTTCCTCCTTATTCCGAATAAGCCATATTTTCATATTTTTTATTTATCGTATCCATTTCTATTAATATTTTCTCAATAAAATCTCCATATAATGAAACATTCGATTCTAAATTCGAAAACGCATTTCTGTAAAACAAAATTCCTTCTTCGTCCAAAACCTCTCCGTTTTCTTCCAAATTTACTCCATATTTCTCTTTCAATTCCGCCAAAGATAAACCCGTATAATCCGTTAAAAACCGAACGGCTTTCATATTGAAACAAATCTCTTCCAACGAATCCCAATCTCCCAATTGATTATATATATCTTCCAACGTCGTCGAAATATATGCTTCAATTCCTTCCTTATTCACTTCCGCATCTTCCATCAATGCCTGAAAAAGATTTATAAAAAAGCGTAATACGGGACTTCCATTTATATTCTTTAAAAATTCCACCAACAATCCCAACTTTATCTCCGCCAATTCCTCTTTAAATTGAGCGAATTGTTCGTCGGTTATTAACCCGTTTTTCTCTTGTGTGGCATACCGATTTACCAATTCTTCCATTATATTGAAACTAAATTCCGATTCAGGATTGGCATTTCCGTAACACTCCATATTTACTTTACCCTTCAAAAAATAATAAAACCCATTATTTTGAATCTCTATTTTGTCCGTTATATCCCATTCCAATGACTCCATATATGGTGCCTTAAAATGAACAACTCCCATACTTTCCTTTGCCGAAAACACCTCAAGCTGTAAATGTAAAAACGACGGATCATCGGATTCATATAATCCGATTTTCAAAGAAGATTCTTCTTCGGTCTTTAAACTGAAATTTCCCAAAGGTTTTTTAGAAAACATCGCCAAAATAAATTCATCACCATCAAACATAAACGGCAAATCCAACTCTTCTTCCAACATCGTTTTTTTATGTACTTCTTTCAACTGAACCGCCTCATAATTCATTCGGTCCACAATAATCTCTTCCGTTATATTCTCCACACTATCCCACAATAATATCGGAAAAATAGTCATAGGTATCTTATTTTTCTTGGCCTCTTTCTTTGGGGAATTCTTTTTCAATAAAAATTCGTCCAATTCTATTTTACATTCATTCCCCATAAAAGCATTCTTACCTACGCTTTTTACACTATCCGGAAGTTCCACATTCGCAATATTACAACTGATAAACGCCCAATCCTCAATAACTTCAAGGCCTTCTGAAAAAACAACTTCTTCCAAATTCTTACAACCGGCAAACGCATATCCTCCGATTACTTTTACCGTTTTTGGAAAAACCACCCTATGAAGATTATGCATCTCATTAAACGAATTCGATTCAATTTTACCTACAGGAACTCCATCTATCGTTTCCGGTAAAATAATTTCCCTTTCCTCATCACTACAACCTGTAATTACCGCAATCTTACCTTGAATCACATATTCAATCATAGCGACCTCCATCTTATTATATAAAAGTATCTTCTTGTTTATATTTTACCAATTTTTTTATTCAATAACAATAATAAAGCGTCTTGAAAAAACAAAAAAATGGGTAAATTACCCCATTTTTAGATGAAATAGATATCTTTTATAATTAAAAATTCAATAAACCTACTCCAATTTATCCAAAAATTCTTTAAAATAATCCGGCAAATCACTATCGAACTCCAACCATTCCTTCGTAACAGGGTGATAAAACCCAATGGTTTTCGCATGCAAAAACTGACCGTTATCTCCTATAACCTTTCTTCTTCCATATTGTTTATCCCCAACCAAAGGGTGTCCGATATACTCCATATGCACCCGAATTTGATGAGTTCTTCCCGTTTCCAACCGACATTCGATATACGTATATTCCTTAAATCGCTTCAAAACCGTAAAATTGGTAATGGCTTCTTTGCCATTCTCCACCACCGCCATCTTCTTTCGATCTTCTGTACTTCTCCCAATCGGAGCGACGATTCTTCCCTTATTCTCTTCGATTACACCATAACATATCGCATGATACGTTCTCTTACAAGTATGATTCTTTAATTGTTCCGTCAAAGATTTCGAAGCGATATCCGTCTTCGCTATCATCAATAATCCTGAAGTATCTTTATCAATTCGATGGACGATTCCCGGACGAATAACTCCGTTTATTTGCGACAAATCTTCCAATTCATACAATAACCCATTCACCAACGTTTTATCAGTATTTCCATTTGCCGGGTGCACAACCATACCTTTTGGTTTATTAACTACGGCAACATCGGCATCTTCATAAACAATATCCAACCCCAAATTTTCGGCTGCCAATTCCAATGGCTTCGGTTCGATATCGGAAACTGTATATACTTCTCCCGTTCGTACCAACTGAGAGGATTTAATCGGTTTTCCATTCAAAAGAATCCGCTCTTCCCCTATACACTTCGCAATATATGCCCGTGAATACTCCGGTAAAAGTTTACTTAACGCCTTATCTGCCCGACTTCCGTTTTCACTTTCCGTTATCCTTACGTTTTTCATTTTTCTTCCTCTTCTCTACAAAGAATAACAAATCGACGGCATAAATAATCAATCCACATACCAAAAATGCATCGGCCAAATTAAAAATAGGGAAATCTCCTTTGCTAATCCAATTCGAAATCACATTCAACGGTTCAAAAGAAATCATATCCACAACACCTGGTCTTCCTTCTTCCAAATTCGGAATCACCGAAATCAAACGATCGAATAAATTACCCAAACAACCCGCTAACGTCATCGTTATCGAAAAAGATAAAAACTTATTCTTTTTCCAATCATTTTTTGTACAAATATAACCCAACACAATAGAGGCAATCAAACTGATAATCACCAATA
Source organism: uncultured Anaeroplasma sp. (assembly GCA_947592005.1). Classification (GTDB taxonomy): domain Bacteria; phylum Bacillota_I; class Bacilli_A; order Acholeplasmatales; family Anaeroplasmataceae; genus Anaeroplasma. Next base: position 2,210 of record CANQDJ010000007.1, on the reverse strand, counting down.
TCCATGTATTATTTTCCAACATTCCCCATGCCATACCACGATTATAATTCAAATCCAATGTAACAAAATGAGGAATAGCCACTACATTACTCGGCTGAAATACCTGAGCCAAATATTTAGAGATTTGATCTAACATAAATAAAATAAACAAAATCAAACAAGTTATCCACATTATATCACCCCACGAAAAAATAATAGAAGCAAAAAGATACATATAAAAATCGTAAATACCGCTCCGTCTGTCATCAAAATCACACCGATACCGGATACTTTACTTTTCGTAATAATCTTTAAATAGATATAATCTCCCAACACAAAAAACACCACAAGAAGAAAACCTATACCCAATGATAAAAGTTTTTGAATATCCTCGAAAATCATTAAATTAATACATAAACATATCGGTCCCGCAACCACAATCAAAGAGATAACCAAAGCCGTTAAAAAAGCCAAAAACCTCGTTTTTAAAGAAACATTCAATTCCTGAATTTCTTTCGAAATATCCTTATATCTATACATTTTCCAAATACCTTATGGCATCTTGAAGCGTTTCAACCCTACATAAAGCCATTCTTTCCTTCCTTTTCAATGTATTATACGCTTCCAATGCTTCCTCATAATCCTCCGCAGGACAAAAAAATACATCAACATGATTATCATACGCCGTATATATCTTTTGTTTTATCCCACCAATTGGACCTACCGCATTCGAAACAGACATCGTTCCCGTTCCGGATATCTTCAACCCCTTTGTCAAATCTTGTACAATCAATCGATTATAAATCGATAAAGTCTGTAATAAACCTCCGGAAGGACCACCGCTATTCGTCTTATTGATCTTTATCTTCGGAGTCGCATTCTCATAATCTATATCAAAATAAGGATACCAACGACATAACGAATACGCATTCGCCGATAAAGAAATCTCTACTTCTTTTCCTTCTCTTCTTACCATAACAACATCTCCTTTTTTCGAATACCGAACCGCTTGTTCGAATTCAACATACTCTTCGGCAGAAATATCATTAATCTTAATAATTTCATCGGCAATCCGAAAAGGAGAATCTTTAAAATAAAAATCAACACACAAAGATCGAAAAGAATATGGTAAATGAATCGATGGATCTTCCACCGCATTATATGCGGTAATCAGAGCGGTCATAATAGATGAATTCTTTTGAACCTGCCCCATTTCATAATTCTCTTTATCCGAAAAATGCGTATAATACGAATTGATTGGTTCTATAATCGAAGTTCGACTTTTAGATACAAAAAAATTCTGTAAAACGGTAGAATGATCAAAACTGATAACATAAATAGAAGAAAAAGAACCTTTTTGTTCATAATTCGTATCAATTTCAACCAATTCTGTTATATCGGTAGTATCTCCTTTTAACAAAACAGACTGATTCGTCCGTATGCACCCGCATATCAAAAGAAAAAGACTGAAACAAGATAAAATACTTATGACAATATAGAATCGTTTAGGAAATATTTTCATTCTTTCCCTCCTACTTTATAGTTACCTCTAATGGCTTCATTTTTTGATATGTAACACCAGAAGCGTCCAACATACGCTTTGAAGCAATATCGGATTCTTCATTCCGATATTTATCCGACATATAAATGATATGCCGAATTCCGGCTTGAATTATAAGTTTCGCACATTCATTACAAGGAAACAACGTTACATAAAGCGTCGCTCCTTTGATATTCGAAGTACAATTCAATATCGCATTCGGTTCCGCATGAACCACATACGGATACTTCGTATTCAATCGATTGGGATCGGTTTTACCCCAAGGAAAATCTTCGTCCTTACAACCCGTCGGTAACCCATTATAGCCGATTCCTATAATTCTTTTATCCTCATTAACCAAACAAGCACCAACCTGTGTGGAAGGATCTTTACTTCTTTTGGCCGACAATAAAGCCACTCCCATAAAATATTCGTCCCAAGATATATGCATACATACCTCCTACGGATTCAACCGATCCGGTCCACGGAATATAAACATCGCATCTTTTATTCCTTGATTGAAAATCAACATCGTAATTCGATCGACACCGATTCCAAATCCACCATGCGGAGGACAACCATATTTAAAGAAATCCAAATAAAATTTAACATCTTCGTCCAATCCTTTTTCTTGGGCTTGGGCCTTCAATATCTCATACCGATGTTCTCTTTGGGCTCCCGTTGAGAACAT
>CANQDJ010000006.1 GCA_947592005.1 uncultured Anaeroplasma sp. | reverse complement strand
CTTTTCTGTAAATATTAAAGGTGTAAAGGAGAATAAATATGGAATTAAATGGATCTAAAACAGAAAAAAATCTTTATACCGCATTTACCGGCGAAGTTCAAGCCCACGCAAAATACTTAATTTATGCTTCCAAAGCCAAAAAGGAAGGATATGAACAAATTGCGGAGATTTTTCGTTATACGGCGGAAAACGAATTAGAACACGCCAAACTATGGTTTAAAGCGTTAGGCTTATTAAACGATACAAAAGCGAATTTAGAAGACGCAAAAAGCGGAGAAAATTTCGAATGGAGTAAAATGTATAAAGAATTTGCCGATGTTGCGGAAGAGGAAGGGTTTATACAAATCGCTAGACTTTTTAAAGGCGTTGCTAAAATCGAAAACCATCACGAAATTCGTTACAACGCTTTATTATCGAACATAGAAAACGATACGGTGTTTAAAAAAACCGAAAAAGTTATATGGCAATGTAGAAACTGCGGTCATATCTACGAAGGAGAAGCCGCTCCGAAAATTTGTCCCGTATGTTCACATGAACAATCATATTTTCAAATCTATCCGGAAAATTATTAACATTAAAAAATAGACTTTAAATCACACAAAGTCTATTTTTTCTTTATCTTTAAAAACAATCCCTTTAATCCTATATATTCCAAGTTCCGTTTTTGAAAATTTCCACCGTTTCTCCCTTATACGTTTCCGCAACGATAGACAAATCTTCCGATCCAATCATAAAATCAACATGAATAAGAGATGTGTTCAAATCAATCGCTTTAATTTCTTCTTCCGTCTTAGATCCATATTCTCGAATACACTCATTAAACGCCCTACCCAATGCCAAATGACAACAAGCATTCTCGTCATATAATGTATTATAAAACAACAATCCCGTTTCATTTACCGGAGAATCAAAAGGTACCAACGCAACTTCTCCCAATCTTGCTGCCCCTTCGTCTGTCGCAATCAAATGGGATAACACTTCTTTATATTCCGGATTATCACAAAGTATTTCTGTTACTTTTCCGTCTACAAAACGGAATCCAAAATGATCGACCAACACCCCTCGAACAGATAATGGTTTTGTCGCATACACTACTCCATTGGCAGAATTCTTAATCGGGGAAGTAAAACATTCTTCCGTAGGCATATTCGGATTATAATATACTCCGGATAACGTCTTTTCTCCACCAGCCAAGAATGTAAGTTCTTTATCAATTTCAACTGAAAAATCCGTTCCGTTTTGAGATTTATAAACAAGTTTTTTAATTCCCAATTCGTTCAATTCCTTTGTCTTTTCATTCAAATTGGCATTATGCTTATCCCAATTCTCAATCGCATTTCCATACACTCTAGTTACTTTTAAAATTGCGTCCCATAAAAGTTCCATTGCCTTATTCTTACTTACATTCGGGAATATTTTCCTTGCCCATTTTTCTCCCGGAATACCGACAATCGTCCATTGATATTTATTATCCATCGCTTCTCTGTATTTCATAAGAATCGGTCCGTTCTTTTTTTGAACTTCCAACATTTTCGCTTGATTGATTCCATTCAATCCGTCCGGATCTTCCGAAAGAATATGAATCATTGCCGGTAAATGATCTACCCGATATTGAAGTTTTTCCTTTTTCCATTGCGGAATTTCGGTTAACGCTTCTATTTTTTCATATTTATATGCCAACTTGGTAAACTCTTGGAAGCCCCAATCTACACTTACACTTCTCGCTCCCGCCTTATATGCCTCTTCAATCACATATTTAACAAAATACGCATCTTCTACATTGGCATTAATCACAACATCTTGCTTCTTTTGAACATTTGCCCCAACACGGACAATTAATTTTGCATAATTCTTTAATATACTTTTTTTCATATTCTTCTCCTACTTATTATTCTCTATAAAATCTTCAATATCTTCCACTGTCTTTATAATTTGCGGACTCAACCATTCCGCACCCGTTTCCGTAACCAACACATCGTCTTCTATCCGAATACCGATTCCTTCTTCGGCAATATATAGTCCCGGTTCATTGGAAATAACGGCTCCCGCCTTAAGCGGAGTATATTCACATAAATCATGACAATCCAATCCGATATGATGAGAAACACCATGAAAATAATACTTAGACACTTCACTGTCTTCCTGAATCAATCCGATTCTTTTTAATTCTTCTGCATAATAATTAATTAAAATTTGATTCAATTCTCTTGTCGTAATTCCCGGCTTTATATTTCTAAAAACAATCTCCTGCCCTTTCAAAACAATATTATAAATCTCTTTTTGCCTTGAACTGAACTTTCCACTCACCGGAAATGTTCTGGATATATCGGCACAATACATATTCACCGAAGCACCCAAATCAAATAAAATCAAATCTCCTTCTTTCGCCAAAGAATGATTATCTCCATAATGTAGACAACAAGCATTTTTCCCACTTGCGGCAATCGTAGGGAATGCATATCCCGTAGCCCCATAATACTTGATTGCTTGATCGAAATATGATTCCAACTGATATTCATACGATTCTTTCATATTCCTTAAAATAGCCATAATTCCTTGATTGGTTATAGAAATCGCCTTTTTCATCATTTCGATTTCTTCCGAAGATTTAATCGTTCGATTTTTCGCAAATATCGGTCTGGCATTCTCTATTTGAAGCCAAGCATATTTTTCCTTCAATTTTCTCGCAAAACACTCGTCTTCCGTCAAACATTTTTCCATTTTCGTCGAAACGATGTCCAAATATACCGTATGAACCACTTCCGTTAAATGACAAATCGTCGTTTCAAAAGAATCCAAATACCGAACTACTTTAATTCCCGATAGTTCTTCTACTTGCTTCTTTGATAAAGACGCTCCTACCCATTTTGCCTTATATTCATCATATGGCTGAATAAAAATCATTTCGGAAACCACATCATTAATCTTCGCCAAAACCAAAATATCATTATACTCAAAAATACCACTTAAATAATAAAAATTACGATTCACATTATATTTTTGATTTACAATAGATTCTTCTTCTTTTTCTCTCGAAAAAATAATCATTATCGAATTATTTTTCATTTCATTCAAAACATTCTTTCTATGTCTTTCAAAAACCTTACAATCCATTGTTACACCTCCCAACTATATAACATATATTTCTATTTTGGACTACTCAGTAAATAATTAACCAAGCATCGATGTTACCGCTACCATCAAGGCCTTCTCAGCCCCAATATTACTACTAACCAGTTACACAAATCTGTTTTTAGAATTATAAATTCCTTTTGTTTTTAAAAGTTTAAAATAAAACTTTTCTACCTTCATCTACTCTTTGAATATATCTTTTTATATTTTCTTTATATACACGTAGTATAGCACAAAAAGGAAAAAGAGTAAAATAAATTAAGAATTTTTTTAAAATACATACAGTTTGTGAAAAATAAAAAAAAGAGGATTTTATCCCCTCTTTACCAATGTAATCTCTTATCATTCGTTCTTTCAAAAATATAATCCAAACTAACCTTATAATATTCTGCCAACTTCAATAACAATTCGTTTGGTATATCATATTTCCCACTTTCATAATCACTATACGTCTGTTGACTCGTACCAATTACTTCCGCTATTTTACTTTGTGTAAGATCATGATCTAATCTTAAATGTTTAATCCTTTTAAAATACATATCTATCACCAATTAAATTTTATACTTTCAACAAGAAAAAACCGTATTTTACGGCTTAATCTTGTATTTTACGGTTTTTTCTTGTAAAATATTGCCAAGAGGTCTACAAAAAATGATTACAAAAAACAATCTATATACTATAATCAGTATCACAAAAGACAAAATACTTCTTGTCAAAAACAAAATAGGACAATATGATATACCAAAAGAAACAAACATTCGTAAAATTAAAAAAAACTATTTTTTATCCGATGGAGAATATTCTATTCGTAAAATTACTTCGGATAAATGGTATTCCTATATGAATCCATTATATAAAAACAAAATCCGTTCCCTTGCCAAAACAATCAAATACATCAACGCATATTTAATTACTTTTAAAGAATTAAATTACCCTTCGGGAGAATATATCCCCTTATCTGAACTTCTTCATTTGTCATTCGTTCCAAGTTGTTATTTTTATCTTTTCCCAATCCTCTCCAACCAACTTCAATTAGAAGATAAATTAGCCTCTTCTTTTTATATTTGTTATGAATTGGAAAAGAAATCCTCCTTTGATTTTGATACTTGGTTTAAAACCATTACCTATTTATTAAAAGAAAACTCATATGTCGGGGCTCAACGTTTAAACAAAATCTATTATTCTCCAACAAAAAACCTAAAATACTATCAACAACAATTATATAATCAACCCGATACATCTTTCCTTCAACAAATGAATGTCATCTTGGAAAACACCCATTCTATCTATGACACACTTTTCCGTAAGGAACAAGAAGATAAACAAAAATACATCGCCTATATGATAAAAAACGGATTTTGTACATTAACCGAACTTTTGGATTATAAAGACTCAACCCATTGTTTTGCCGATATATTGAATTATTTTAAACGAACAAACGATCAAGAAACATTATGGAATTATATTCTATATTTAATCGATCAAAACAAAGATGAAAACGATATAGAACTAACAAAAATTTTTCAATTAAACATCTTGCAACTCAATAGAAAACATAACAGTATTATGGCAAATATATACTATGGTTGTTATCAAATACAAAACAAAAACTATCAAGAAGCACTCGATGTATTTTCGGAATGTTATAAACTAAATAACCAAAACGAAAAAGAATTTAAACCATCTATCCTTTCTTTATATACTCCATATCGTAGTATAACCAATACTTATAAATATATAATCTTAACACTTATAAAATATATTACTAATTTAAATTTGGCTTCTATTTCCGAACCAAACCTTTATCAAAATTTTCTTCATGAATATGAAATTCTACAAGATTCTTTCTATGTCCATAAAAGACCGGAATCTATCTATTTAAAAAAAACACTAGATCTTTTTAGAACATATCCTTCTGTTCTCACAAAAGGAAAAAGCGAGAAAGAAAAAATTATCTTTCTTCTGAAAAATATGTCTTCGACAGATTTTAAAAAACTTACCACTATTCTGGAAAAAAACTTAGATGAAAACACCCAAATCGAAATACAAAACATTCTTTACAAAAACAAAAAAAGAGGGAATACCAATCACTGATATTTCCTCTTTCTCTTTATTAAATTTATCTTAAATACAACTCTCCGTCTTTAAATTCCCAAATGTTCTCCAAATCCATCTTAAATTTATTCTTAACATAGATTTCCGTCATTTCCCATGGCTCTTTAAGCCCTGTTTCTTCATTGGTCGTTGCCAAATCGAATACGATAGAATCGGAATGGATTAAATCGGCATAATATTCGGTCCATGTTCCTACATTATCTTCTGTTTCATAGATACCAACTTCCGCTTTCGTTGCACGACCGACAATCGGATTGGAATTCTTATGGGCATACGTTTCCGCTTTCGTCAAAGATAGATTTCTAGCATCTAATTCTTCCCCCTTATAATTGAAGGAAACATCGGCAAGATTATTTCGAATGATTATATGTCCTAAACCATTATCAAAATCACCTACAATACCGGCGTTATATTGTCCAGAAGCGATAATCTTTCCTTTGAAATAACATCTTTCAATCAATACATTATATACTGTACTTTCATTCTTTACACGACCTACGATACCACCGGTATTTCCGCCGGAATCTTTTCCATCACCGATAATCGCCTTTGCCATACAATCCACAACCGTCAACGTAAGATAAGATTGATCGGAATTCTTTTGACAATTTCCTACAATACCACCTGCATATTTATTTGTAGAGGCAATAACATATTTATTCTCTTCGCCTTCAGCCGGAGCGTCATTTACTAATTGACATTGTGAAATATAATTTGTTCCGCCGGTTACCTGACCAACCAAAGCCCCGACTCCTTCTTTTCCGTAAGCCGAAATATTGTGCATACGAATATCATGTAAATATCCACCTTGTAAATCTCCGACGATACCTACAATCTTTCCGCTTGTCGTATCTTGGCTAATAATAGATACTTCTTCAAAGTTAATATTCATAATCGTTCCGTTACTTACCTTATAGAACACATTGGCTGTCTGAGTGGCCTCTCCGTCCGGAGCCGAACCATTGATACTCAAATTCTTAATCGTATGATCGTTTCCGTTTAATAATCCCATAAATGGTGTACAATTCCCTTTTTTCTTTATTTCCCAAGTATAATCTGTAAAATCCAAATCATCTTCCAAACTATAAATCATCGGAGTCGTAGTTGATACACCATCTAATTTACCTGTTGTCGCCAATTGATAGAATTCATCAGTGGTTGAAAAACCTTTAATTCCCACACTAAAAGATTTAACCGCTGCTTCATTGGATTTATTTTTATTGGAAACCAAATAATTTACATAATATTGAACATCTGCGTCCTTAATGATAGAATTATCCGCTAAAAATTCCGCATTGATTATATCGGTTTCAATCGGAACAATCTGAACATCTTCTCTTGCCAACAATTCCTCTTTCGTCAAGTTAATCTCACTATCGGAAACTACCGCATAGACATCTCCTTCAATATTCGATAAACTACCACTTAATGTAAACCCGTCTTTTGTTAAAATGACACTTTCATTCAAGAAATCAATCTCACAATCCGGATCCACCACATAAACATTAAATGTATAAGTAGAACTATTTTGCGGATTGGACTTTAAGGTCGCTTTCGCCGTTACCTCATACACACCGGGAACAGAAGTATATACTCCGTCTACTTTATAATACTTACTGATTCTACTTGAAGCATATCTGTATGTATATACCATATCATATAAACTCAATGGCAATTCTCCTCCATTATTGGAAGAAGCGTCCAACGGATAAATTCTTGGTGCGATGTATTCCTCGTAAATATTTACACGAATTGCTGAATCTCCTGTGGAAGCAATTCCACCTACGCTTTGATTTCTACTCTTAACCGTTACCTTAAACTCCTTTTCCAAAGAAGCCTTTCCTTTAGAAATCTTCGCAGTTAACGTTACCTCTGTATCCGTTTGCGGAGTAACAACTGTTGCGTTACCTAAAACAGATGTCGAAACAGAAACCTTTTCATTATTCGAAATCGAAATAATATCCGGATTAGAAGAAGTCCATTCAATATCACACCCATGAATCAACTTCGGAATTTCGAAATCTTGATATACCGCAGATGCATCACAAAGCACTTCTGTTACACTATATGCCGCATTTACAGCAACTTCGTTTTCCGTCTTCGCATTAGAAAAATCTACAATACCATAATGTTCATATTCTCCCGCATTGGTTTTAGAAAGATTGGCTCCAATCGGAGAACCATTGGCGAAAGTCAATAAATTCTGGGCTTTTACTTTTAACGTATCTCCCATATTTACCGAACCATCTTCATTTCTCAAACTATCATGATATTTTATTAAGTCGGCTAATTTGCCTCTTTCATTACATATCGCATTAATCGCATCTAAACTAACAAAAGATTCATCGTTAATCTCTGTAAAATCTGTTCCACCAGAAAAAGCAATATCTTGCGTTGTCGTATGATAAGAAGACGCATCTTCATATCCCGTAAATGCCTTATAAATCTCTTTCTTTGCCTTACCATCATACTCCGTTTGGAAAATACTATATGCCGCACTTCCTCTAAACGCATCGGCATTATACGCACTATCACCGGAATTATCATAATTCTTTTGATTATTGATATAACTCAATACACCATAATAATTGTTATAACTTGCTATACTACGAGCCAAATCGATATTATTGGATTTATTGGTTACACCCTCAATTCCTCTTTGTCCAACCTTCCCGTCTTCGGCAAGTCCGATACAGTTATTAAATGCGGTACAATTTTTAATATTGATTACTCCCGGATTGGAGTTATCACCAAATCCATGAAGTTTATTATTGAAAGCCATACAGTTATTTAAAATAACGTCGCCTTCCATAGTAGAACCACCCAACTTAAATCCTATACCATCGCCATTTAACGTGTCATAAGAATCGTATTCGCCTTCCAAACCCGGTCTTTTAATTGTATAAGGCAAATATCCATTTTCAAAAGAAACACAATTATACAAAACTACCGTTCCGATATTTCCAGAATCCTCTTTCGCATATAAATCCCAACCATCATCGGAATTTCGGAATGCGATACAGCCATCGAAAATATTTCCGTATCCTACCGTCAACTTCGCGGCAAAACCATCGGCATTTTCTCCCTTGGTTTCTTCATCGAAATTCGCAAAAGACGTACAATTCTTAATTAAATTATAGGACGGCCACTCGTCCAACGTCGTTTCGGTATTTCCACCACGACCAATTTGTAACCCTGTATCTCTATTATTATAAAATATACATTCCTCGATAATATTATGATTTCCGGCAATATACATACCATTATCTCCGGCACCCGTTATAACGATATTCTTAAAATGCCAATAATCTCCATATACTTGAATACCCCGATTCGATCCGTTAAAAGCCATCTCCGAAAAATCAAACACAATATTCTCGGCTTCTGCCGGTTCAACGGTAATATATCGATTGGCTTCACCGCTGTTATTTACACCGATTCTACCATTATATTTATACGTTCCATTCAATAACTTAATTGTATCTCCCGGTTCCGCAATATCGATTGCCGCATCAAAAGACACCGGATCTTTCACCGTCCCTTTTGCGTTCATTAACCCTTCGGGAGAAACATACAAAACTTTTGCTGACGAAGTTTCTTCCTTCTTCTTACAACTTGCCAAAGCCAAAAGACCAATCAAAGCCAATCCTAAAATTTTCGTTCTCTTCTTCATGTCGTTCTACCTCCTTACTTATTTGTCGCCAAGACAAATCCGTGAACATATAAACTAAGAGAAGAGGTAAAATAATATTCCCCTGCCGTAGGAGCCTCAAACCGCAACATAACCTCCGTTTGTTTCGGTGTCGGGGTTGTTGCCGTAGCCAATTCTTCTCCTTCCGCATTAAAGAACGTTACTTCCGCTCCATCGTCAGTCGCACTTGCGGCAAACATCACAATAACTCCCGGTTTATCCATCGTTATAACAAATTTAGAATCAGAGCCCTTAATCGTTACTCTTTGATTAAACACAACCGTTTCATAACTATCTCCTTTAGAAACTCTATCCTCATTCTTCGTAGCGTTTACCGATTTAATCTTTCCGGAATCTCCATAATAAATAATTCCATTATCTTCCGGATGTTGATCAGACAAATCCGTTTGAATTAAAATATCTTGTGTATCGGAAGGAGTAATCGTAATTGGTATCTGAAGATACTTTGTCGGATCTTCGATTAACTTAATCGTGATTGTCGTTTCTCCTTCGATAAAAGATACCCCTCCGGTAATACTAAATAAATCTGATGTACAAGAAACCTCTGCCGTTTGTCTTTCTACCTCACGAATGATTCTAATCTTCCATTGAGAATAATCCAACAATTCCGTAGAAGCCTTAAACGTCGTATCGCCTTCTGTTGTCTTTTCTATACTCTTAACAGGATTTGTAACATTGACCAACGTATATGTATGAACAACATTATTATATGCTTGCCCATTAATCGTCAATTCTTCCTCATAAGTATATTGGATAACATACGTTCCCACTTCATCTGTCCTTACCGCTTCGGCGTTGGCAGTTACTTTAGTATATGCAATGTTTTTATCTTCTACTTCTTTGCCGTTTTCAAAATAATGTACTCTACATTTTATCTTAGCGGCAGAAAAAGTAAATTCTTCATCTAATTTTAATTCCTTTTTAAATTCTCCGTCATACGTTATTTCCAAACCGCCGGCATATTTTACACCGGATTCCACTAAAAATGTAGATTTAACGGTAATATTATACGTTGACTTAACTACCTTTGTTCCTTTTCTATAGATAATTTCTACCGGATATACTCCACAAGTATCCATATCTACATTTTCTAAATTAACAGAATAATTCTTAACTTCTTCTTCTATAGATTCTAAAGAATTATCTTCTTTTAACCGAATAGAATTGGCATAAACCACCAACCCCTCACAAGTAAAAGTTTCTCCTAAATAAAACTCTTTTTTTACATTATCTGTTTTACAAGTGATACTACTTAGATTCGGTTCATCATCTTCTTCTTTAATAATATTTGTTACAGGCTCTTCCGTCTTTTTTTTACAAGACGCAATCGTAAATAAGCCCAAAAAAGCGAACGATATTAACGCAATTTTTCTAAACTTAATCATTGTATTCCTCCTATTATGTAAACGCTTTACATTTTATTATAACAATTTTATTCGTTTAAGTCAAATAAATTCACCTTATATCTCCCTCTATTTCTCTTCAAAATATCTTCTATTTTTGTTATAATACAGTCAAAAGGAGGGATAATATGCCAGAACTTTTAGCACCGGCGGGCTCATTAAATGCCTTAATCGCCGCCATTTCCAACGGGGCAGATGCCGTATATCTTGGATTAAACAAATTCGGGGCAAGAGCGTATGCCGAAAATTTTACCTTAGAAGAATTAAAAACTGCCATAGAATATGCACACTTACGAAACGTAAAACTTTACGTTACTATGAATACCATCGTCTATGATGATGAACTTCCCGAAGCCTATCAACAAATCGATTCTCTTTATTTATTGGGAGTAGACGGTCTAATCTTGCAGGACCTCGCTCTTTTTACCTATGTCAAAGATACCTATCCTTCTATGGAAGCCCATTGTTCCACACAAATGGGAATAGACGATGTAAACGGCGTATTATTTTTCAAAAAATTAAAAGCCGACCGTATTGTTCTTGCTAGAGAACTTCCATTAGAACAAATTAAAAAAATAAAACAACAAACCAATATGCCATTGGAAATATTTATTCACGGAGCCTTGTGTGTTTCCTATTCCGGAAACTGTCTAATGTCGGGATTGATTGGTTATCGTAGTGGTAATCGTGGCAGATGTGTTGGATCTTGCCGAAAAAAATACGCCTTAATAAACACAACCACGCAAGAATGTTTATCTGATTCTTATATATTATCTATGAAAGATTTAAAAACAATAGAACACATTTCCGAACTATCTTTTGCCGATTCTTTAAAAATAGAAGGAAGAATGAAAGAACCAGAATATGTTGCCAACGTGGTACATCTATATCGGAAAGCCTTAGACAAAACCCTAAATCCAAACGAAATAGATAACTTATACAAAACATTCCACCGTACCTATACCAAAGGCTACCTATTCCAAGAAGACAAAAAAACAATAACCAACGATTTAAAACCAAACAACTTCGGATATAAAATAGGAACCATTACCAAAAAAACAAAAATAGGTTACGAAATTCGCCTAATTCAACCCCTAAACCAATTTGATGTCATTCGTATCGACCACAATAATAAAGACATCAATTTAACCATTACAAAACTATATGACGAAAAAGATAACCTTATTTCCACTTCTTCCACATTTTGTTATATTAAAATAAAAGAATCATTATCCATCGGAGATACCGTATATAAAACAAAAGATATTTCCTACTATAAATCTCTAAATCTAACCAAAGAATATAAAAAATTCCCGATTCGTTTAACCATTTCGGGACAACCAAATTCCCCGCTTTATATTATAGCGGAATGTGAAAACAAAACCATAGAAATCGAATCCGACTTTCTCCTACAACAGGCAACCACTTCTCCTACCACCAAAACCTTATTCTATCAACAATTCAATCGACTAACCAACACCATATACTATATGGATTCCCTAGAATACTATATCAAAGACTGTTTCATTCCGGTAGCCAAAATAAACGAACTACGAAGAAAAACCATAGAAAAAATAAATCTAATTCGCTTATCCACCCGTCATGCCTTACCAATCAAAAAAGAAACATTTTTACCATTGTTCTTCCCACAAGAAACCCCTGAATTAGCCGTATATTGCACTACAAAAGAACAATACGAAGCCGCATTATCCCTAAACATTAAAACCATTTACTACAAAGACTCTATTGTCCGTAGAAACCAAACCGACTATAAACAAAGATCCAATGAATTACTAATCGGTGGATATGGCGGAATATACTACTATAAAAACACCAATTCCTTTATTACAGACTATTCCTTAAACGTCGTCAACTATAAAACCGTCTATCTGCTTCATAAAATGGGAGCGAAAAGAGTAACTCTATCCTATGAAATCAACGAAAAACAAATAAAAACATTAATCCAAAATTATGTATCTCATGTTGGAGGATATCCTAATCTTGAACTGATTGTATATGGCCATGCTCCTATGATGTTTACCAAATACTGTCCCTTAAAAACAAAAAACCAATGCGGAATCTGCAGAACCAATTCCTACATACTAAAAGATGATTATGGCAGTTTCCCTATTCTAAACCACGACGATTGCACAACCACCATATTAAATGGTAAAATATTAAACTTAATCGATCACTTGGATTCTATTTCTTCCATTCATACCTATCGCATACAACTTACTATAGAATCCAAAGAAGAATCCAAAGAAATCATACAAGCCTTTCAAAACAAACTAAATCATGCTCCTACTTCTTTTTCTTTCCGTAAAGACACAGATACTAGAGGACATTTTAATAAAGAAATACTATAACTTAAAAAAACATACCTTCGTATAAACATTCAATTCTTCTACTTTTCTTATCTCTTCTTCCGTAGGCTCTATAAAATACATCGTAGGACCGCTACCACTTAAATAAACTTGTCCGATTTTTTCCAACTTATTATAAAGCATTTTAAGTCCTTTCGATAAAGATAGTGCCGGTTCTTTCAAATCATTAAAAATATATGCCTTTACTTTCTCTAAATCTCCATTCCTTAACCCTTCTATAACCGCATTAAATTCCTTATCTTTTCTCTTATTTCCATACACATATCTTTGATAAACCTCTTTCGTAGATAACCCTATTTTCGGTTTTACCAACAAAACTTTCCATTTGGAAATTTCAAAACAAAAAGGCTCTACCATTTCTCCCCTATGCCTACATAACGCAGGCCTCGTTTCAATAAAAAAAGGAACATCGCTTCCCAATTTGGCACCCAACTTCTTCAATTCTTCATTACCGGCTCCGATATGAAATAACCGATTTAATCCTCTCAATGTCGCTGCCGCATCACTACTTCCTCCCGCAAGTCCCGCTTGCAGAGGAATATTTTTTTTTAATTCTATACAAACTCCCCCATCGATACCATACGTTTCCATAAACAATCGAGCCGCTTTCACACAAATATTATCCTCAATCTCATTGTCTTTTACATATATTCTATCTGCCTTACTAAAACAAAGTTCATCATATAAATCAATCGGAATCATAATATTATTTACCAAATGATACCCATCTTGAACTTCCATAACCTCTAACGCCATATTCACTTTTGCGTACGCTTTTTCCTTAACCATATTCAACACCCAATACCATTATATCACAAAACATCACTTCATTAACAATCTCATTTTTCCATAAGTTTCTATTCCTCCTATACTCCCCTTCTTCATTTTAGAAAAATTATATAAATGCTTAATCTCGATTATCTGATTCAACGGCGTAATCGCTGCAAGAATTCCCACAATAGCCGGATCATACGCCTCTATATTTTTCCTATCAATAGAAGAAGCAAAATTCGCTCCTGCCGCAATCAAAGCCTCAAAATTACTTCCACAGGCCCCTGCATATATACAAATATCGTCCAAAGAATAAAATTCTCTAATCTTAATAACCGCATTCATATAATGAATCGTATTCTTATAATTCTTCAAATCCTTTAAACCCTTATTATTATAAGAATCGTGCCCTGTCAAAATAACAATATTTGGTCTTACCTTCTTTACCAAATCCACAATTCCCTTCTCCAAATCCTTCTCTTCCATTACCTTGCCATACGCATATATATTCAACGACCTATACAAATTCAAACACTTATTCAAATAATTCGAATCACTATCTACATGCAGTATCTTCCCTGTAATATGCCCTATCTTATTCTTATATGATTCAATAATACTCTTCTGATAATCCAAATCATCATTTTCATATCTCGACAAAGATACATCATCAATCAACTTCAAATCACTTATATCCGCATCAGCCACCAATCGAACATAAACACCTTGTAAAACCGCAGTCGTATCTACAATTTCATGAATCACAAAAACAATATCACAATTATAAGATATTCTCGCTACAATATCCCCTTTTTTCAAAATATCACCATATTACTATATGAAACACCACTTAAAATTAAACCCTATCTCACAAAAAAACACAGCACCTTAAATATTATAAAGCCTATACTCAACTATAAACTTTACAGGATAATAAGTTGTAAAATTTAAATTGACCATATAATAAAAATCCGCACATCAAACGTGCGGATTATAATCATTCAAATTCAATCGTTGCAGGTGGTTTAGAAGTACAATCCAAGAATACTCGATTAACACCCTTTACTTCATTTACAATTCTTGTAGAAATAACATCTAATACATCATAAGGAATTTTTGCCCAATCGGCAGTCATAAAATCAGAAGTCATAACCGCTCTTAATGCAATCGCATAGTCATAAGTTCTTTCATCTCCCATAACACCTACACTTTGCATATTGGTTAAAGCCGCAAAAAATTGACCCAATTGCTTATCTATTCCCGCTTTGGCAATTTCTTCTCGAAAAATAAAATCCGCATCTTGCACAATTTTTACTTTTTCTTTTGTTACTTCCCCGATAATTCTTATTCCTAAACCAGGACCCGGGAAAGGTTGTCGAAATACCAATACATTAGGAATTCCCAATTCCAATCCTACTTTACGCACTTCATCTTTAAACAACAACCTCAAAGGTTCGACAATTTCTTTAAACTTTATTACAGATGGAAGCCCACCAACATTATGATGTGATTTTATGGTCGCCGATTTGCCAAGCCCACTTTCAATAACATCGGGATAAATCGTTCCTTGAACCAAAAAATCCACCTCTCCTATTTTATTGGCTTCTTCTTCAAAAACTCGAATAAATTCTTCTCCTATAATTTTTCTCTTTTTTTCTGGATCGGTTACTCCTCTTAATTTCTCATAAAACCTATCTTGTGCATTTACCCGAATAAAATTTAATTGATATGGTCCGTTCGGTCCGAATACCGCTTCTACTTCATCTGCCTCGTTTTTCCTTAATAATCCATGATCTACAAATACACAAGTTAATTGTTGTCCAATAGCCTTAGATAATAATACCGCCGCCACACTGCTATCTACTCCGCCGGATAAAGCACATAGAACCTTCCCATCTTTGATTTTTTCCCGTAATTCCCGAATTGAATTCTTTACAAAATCCGCCATTTTCCAATCTCCGACGCAATTACAAATCTTATAAACAAAATTCTGTAGCATTTTCATACCTTCTACCGAATGCATTACTTCCGGATGAAATTGAACGGCATATAATTTTTTATTTGCGTTTTCCATTGCGGCAACAGGACATACCGAAGTATGGGCCGTAATTTTAAAATCATTCGGTACGGATTGAACATAATCCGTATGACTCATCCATACTGTAGTTTTTGGATTAATATCTTGAAATAAAATAGAACAAAATTTGACATCTACTATAGTTTTCCCATATTCGGATACTGGTGCGTGAGCCACAACGCCGCCTAAAAGATGTGCCATTAATTGACAACCGTAACATATTCCTAAAATAGGGTATCCCAATTCAAAAATTTCAGGATCGCAAATAGGGGAATTTTCGGAATACACGCTATTTGGCCCACCCGTAAAAATAATACCTCTCGGATTAAATTCTTTAATTTTTTGAATGCTCATATTGTAAGGGTGAACCTCACAATATACATTACATTCCCTTACTCTTCGAGCAATCAACTGATTATATTGACCGCCAAAATCGAGAACAAGAATCTTTTCGTTTTCCATAATATCTCCTATTTTTCAACAATATTACATCTTTTATAGATATAATCTACATTTTTAAAATAATATTCCAAAGTAAAACAATTCTTTAATTCTTCCAAACTTAAATAACTCATTACTTCTTTGGAATCTTTTAATAACGTAAAATAATCTTTTTTTTCATTATACGCTTGCATCGCAATCGGTTGAACCAAATCATACGCCGTTTCCCGAGCCAAATTTTTTTCTATTAAAGCATTCATCACTCGTTGTGCGAAAATAACTCCGTTGGTTTTATAAATATTTTCAAGCATAACATCGGGATATACAACAATATTTTCCAAAATTCCTTTAAACCGTTGTAACATATAATCCAACAACATTGTTGCGTCGGGTAAAATGATTCTCTCCGTGGAAGAATGAGAAATATCTCTTTCATGCCATAAGGCAACATTTTCATAAAAGGTAAGCATATATCCTCGCATTACTCTAGCACAACCACAAATATTTTCGGAAGAAATCGGATTCCTCTTATGTGGCATTGCCGAAGAACCCTTTTGTCCTTTGGAAAACGCCTCTTCCAATTCATGAACTTCCGTCCTTTGAAGATTGCGGATTTCAAAAGCCATTTGTTCCAAAGATGCCGCAATACAAGCCAAAGTTGCCATATAATAGGCATGCCGATCTCTTTGTAATACTTGCGTAGAAACGTTTGCGGATTCAATTCCGAGATGTTCGCATACATAATCTTGAATAAATGGCGGAATGTTGGCAAAATTACCGACTGCCCCGCTCATCTTTCCCGCTTCAATATGTTTACAAGCGGACTTAAATCTTTCTAAATTACGCTTCATTTCTTCATGCCATAATACCCATTTTAACCCAAAAGAAGTAATATCCGCATGAATACCATGCGTTCTTCCTATACAAGGCGTTTGTTTAAAACGAAGGGCTTGATAATACAATACGTCCATAAACTCTTCTATATCTTTTAATAATATCGCATTGGCTTGTTTCATTAAATATCCATTAGCGGTATCAACGACATCGGTTGAAGTTAATCCGTAATGAATCCACTTTCGTTCTTCTTTCAAAGATTCACTGACTGTTCTAGTAAAAGCCACAACATCATGCTTGGTTTGGGCTTCTATTTCATATATTCTTTGAATATCGAATTTGGCATTTTTCTCAATTAAATCCACATCTTCTTTCGGAATAACTCCCAACTCGCTCCACGCTCTTGCCGCTAAAATTTCAACTTTTAAATAGGCTTGAAACTTATTCTCTTCTGTCCAAATTTTACGCATTTCTTTGCGACTATATCGTTCAATCATTTTTATCCTCCATATGCTTTAAAAAACATTCTATCGTGTTTTCCATTAAACAAGTAATTGTCATCGGCCCGATTCCTCCCGGAACTTTGGTAATATACGAAACCTTATCTAAAACATTATCAAAATCCACATCTCCGCAAAGTTTATTTGTTAAGGGATTCCGATTCACGCCAACATCAATAACGACAGCCCCTTCTTTAATCATATCTTTTTTGACAAACAAAGGCTTTCCCACTGCCGCAATCAAAATATCGGCTTCTCTCGTTACTTCCGCTAAATTTTTCGTTCGACTGTGGGCAATGGATATCGTCGCATTTTTATCCAATAAAAGTTTACTTACAGGAAGACCCACAATATTACTTCTACCGATAATACACGCTCTTTTTCCCTCTATTTCAATATTGGCACTATCCAAAACCTCTAATATTCCTTTGGGAGTACATGGTATAATACCGGGTTGTTTTAAATACAAACTCGCTACATTATTTGGGTGAAATCCGTCGACATCTTTATCCGGACGAATAGAATTGATCACATACGTTGGATTAATATGTTTCGGCAACGGTAGTTGAACCAATATTCCATCAACAAAAGGATCGGAATTCAGTTGTTGAATGATTTGTAATAATTCCTCTTGTGTTATCGTTACCGGTTTGGTAATCGTCGTATTGACAATTCCAATTTCCATACAAGCCTTTTCTTTTCCTTTCACATAAGAAACAGACCCCGGATCTTCTCCAACCAAAATAACGGCTAAATGTGGTTTCCGACCATATTTATTTTCGAGTTTAACCACTTCGTTTTTCATATATTCTCTTTTTTTGGCAGCCAACTCTCTACCACTTATAACAATAGCCACTTTTTCACCTACTTTTTATACGCTTTCGCTCCTATATCACTACGATGATATAACGCATCACATTTGACTTGATTTACCAATTCGTTCGCTTTTTGATTGGCCTTTTCCAACGTTTCCGCTTTCGCCACAGCGAATAATACTCTTCCACCATTGGTAATTAAATTGCCTTTATCATCTATCGCCGTTCCCATATGATAAAATTCTTCCGTATCGGCATTTTCAATCACAAATCCTTTTTCATAATGATTCGGATATCCCTTAGATGCCAAAACAATACCCAAACTATACTCCTTATCCCATTCTAAAGTAGGAGTTTCGCCATTTAAAATCGCTAAAATAACATCATATAAATCACTTTTTAATCTAGGCAATACTACTTCCGTTTCCGGATCTCCAAATCGACAATTAAATTCAATAACACGGATTCCTTTTTTGGTTTTAATCAATCCTCCATATAAAACCCCTGTAAAAGGAACTCCTTCTTTTACCATCGCTTTGGCCGTTGGAATCATAATTTCATTTAACGCAAAATCATAATCTTCCTGTGTAATAAAAGGCAATGGAGAATATGCCCCCATTCCTCCGGTGTTCGGACCTAAATCTCCATCAAATGCCCGTTTATGATCCTGTGCCATTTCTAACGGAATAACCGTTTCATTATGAACAAAACACATAAATGAAAATTCCGGACCTTGTAAATACTCTTCGATAATCACTCTTCCGTGACCGAATTTATCATTTAATAACATATCTTTTAAAGCCGCTTCCGCTTCTGTATATGTTGTGGCAACCACAACTCCTTTTCCGGCAGCAAGACCATCATATTTAATAACCGTAGGAAGTGGAGAAATTTGAACAAAAGAATTCGCTTCTTCAAATTGATTGAATACAGTATATCTTCCGGTAGGAATATTATACTTTAACATAATATCTTTCGCAAATATTTTACTGCTTTCAATTTGAGCAGCCGCCTTCGTCGGTCCGAATACCAAAATATTTTCTTTGATTAAAGCATCTGTAATTCCGCAAGCCAAAGAAGCCTCCGGTCCGACAATAACCAAATCGATTGTTTCCGCTTTCGCAAAGGCAACCAATTCTTCTACATCGGTATCTTTTATATGGACGCACATTGCAAGTTTAGCAATACCCGCATTCCCGGGAGCCGCATATATTTCACTAACCTTGCTTGACTTACTTAATGCATGAACGATGGCGTGTTCTCTTCCTCCGCCACCAACAACAAGAACTTTTGCCATATTAATGCTTAAAATGCCTCATACCTGTAACTAACATAGGAATATTCGCTTCGTTTGCGGCAACGACACTATCCTCATCTCTAACACTTCCACCGGGTTGAACTATACCACAAACCCCGTTTGATACAGCATATCGAACCGTATCATCAAATGGGAAAAATCCATCGGAAGCCAAAATCAATCCCTCCGTAATTTTTGAAGCATGAGCCTGTTCGATTGCCAAATGGGCCGAACCGATACGATTCATTTGCCCTGCCCCTATTCCTGCCGTAACACCATCTTTTACTACGACAATCGCATTGGATTTTACATGTTTAACGATTTTCCAAGCAAAATTCATATCTCGAATTTGGGATTCTGTCGGTTGAGCATTCGTTACAGTCATATCTTTAGTAACTTCTTTGGTCGTCATATAATTATCGGCATCTTGAACCAACAGCCCTCCTGCGACGGCAACCATATGTTTGGCAGAACGATTGTCTTTATTCATAGAAACTTCTATTAAACGAATATTTTTCTTTTTTTCAAATACCTCTATCGCATCTTTATCAAATTTTGGAGCCAGAATGACTTCCAAGAAAATCGGCTTCATCAATAAAGCCACTTCTTTTGTAATAGTTTGATTGGTAGCGACAATTCCTCCGAAAATAGAAACGGAATCGGCAGAATAAGCCTTATTCCAAGCATCAACAACATTTTCTCCGACTGCCGCTCCGCAAGGATTCATATGTTTTAATCCAACCACAAACGGTTCATCAAATTCCGCTACAATTTGTAAAGCCGCATTGGCATCTTGTATATTATTATAAGATAATTCTTTTCCATGTAATTGTTTTGCGGAAGCAAGGGAAAAACTTGCCGTTTTATCTAACGCATAAAATTTTGCTTGTTGATGGGGATTTTCTCCATACCGTAAGGAAGAAATCAAATCCCCTTCGATAAATAATTTTTCATTTAAGCCCGCCTGTTTTCTCATATATGTGGCGATCATACTATCATATTGAGCAGTATGTGTATATGCTTTGGCAGATAATTCAAAACGAGTTTGCCGAGAAGTATCTCCGTTTTCTTTGATTTCTTTTATTACTTTATCATAATCCGTTGGATCGCAAATCACCGTTACGGATTCAAAGTTCTTCGCAGCCGAACGCAACATAGATGGTCCACCAATATCAATATTTTCAATAGCGTCTTCCAACGTTGTTCCTTCTTTTTCGATTGTTTTAGCGAAAGGATATAAATTCACACATACCAAATCAATCAGTTCAATATGATTTTCTTGAAGTTGTTGTAGGTGTTCTTTTTTATCTCTTCTAGCCAATAAAGCCCCATGTACCTTAGGGTGAAGGGTTTTTACTCTTCCCTCGCAAATCTCCGGAAAACCGGTAATATCTTCAATATTGATAACCGAAATTCCCTCTTCTTGTAATACCTTTCTTGTTCCACCCGTAGCGATAATTTCATATCCGCAATTTACCAATTCTTTGGCAAACGCAGTTACTCCTGTCTTATCACTTACACTCAAAATTGCTCGTTTCATTTTTATTCTCCTTCACATAATTTTTTTAAAACTTCAGGATATAATTCATGTTCTATCTGATGAATCCTTTGTTCTACCTGTTCTAACGTTTCCCCTTCGATATAATTCAATGCTCTTTGGGCAATAATCTTACCACTATCCATACCTGAATCTACATAATGAATCGTAACTCCAAATACTTTTACCCCATATTCATACGCATCTCTTATCCCATGTGCTCCTTTAAACGCCGGCAATAAGGCAGGGTGAATATTGATAATTTTTCCTTCGTATTTTTCTAACATCGTCGATCCAATCAACCGCATATATCCGGCTAAACAAATCCAATCAATTTTATATTCTTCTAATTTTTTTATAATCTCTTTCTCATATTCTTTTTTTGAACCATACTCTTTGGGATTAAACACCATTAAATCCACTTTATGATTTTCGGCTCGTTGAATGACATAGGCTTGTGGGTTATCACAAACCATCAATAAAACTTTTCCTTGAATTTGTCCTTGTTCGCAAGCACAAACCAAAGATTCGAAATTCGTTCCGTTTCCACTGGCAAAAATCGCAATATTTTTCATATTATTTTATATCCACTCTATTAGAATCGGTAACTTTACCAATCAAATATGCCCGTTCCTTGTGTTGATTTAATATTTCGATAACCCGATCTGCATCTTTTGAATCCACCGCTAAAACCATACCGATTCCCATATTATAAATATTAAACATTTCTCGATGATTTATTTTACCGTATTTCTCCAAAAAAGAGAAAACCGGTAAAATAGGCCAACTATTTTCATAGATTTCTAACCCCATTCCTTCTTTTAAAATACGGGGAATATTCTCATCAAAACCACCACCCGTAATATGGGCAACTCCATGCACTTCCACTTGGCGAATAACATCTAAAACTGCCTTACAATATATCTTCGTCGGAGTCAATAAAACTTCTCCAATTACTCCGTTTAATTCTTCAGAATACTGATGTATATTCAAATGATTATCCGCAAGGATCTTCCTTACCAAAGAAAAACCATTGGAATGAACTCCACTTGAGGCGATACCAACCAACACATCTCCGACTTTGACTTTTTCTCCGTCAATCAACTTAGACTTTTCCACAACTCCCGTAGTATAACCGGCTATATCATATTCTCCGTCTTGATACATTCCCGGCATTTCCGCCGTTTCTCCACCAATCAAAGCACAACCGGCAAGTTTACACCCTTCAGCAACCCCTTTTACGATATCTTCTATCTTAGCGGGTTCATTATGACCGACCGCAACATAATCCAGAAAGAATAACGGCTCTGCCCCTTGGGCAAGAACATCATTGACACACATCGCTACGGCATCGATTCCAATCGTATCGTGTTTATCCATTTCAAAAGCCAATTTCAATTTCGTTCCTACTCCGTCAGTCCCCGAAACCAACACCGGTTGTTTTAAGTTCAAAACGGATAAATCAAACATTCCGCCAAAAGCCCCAATGTTTCCCATACAACCCAATCGATTGGTTGAGGCAACGTGTTTCTTTATTCTTCGAACAACTTCATATCCGGCTTCTAAATCCACACCGGACGAACTATATGCTTTAGATCCCATACTTCCTCCTAGAATTTGCCATCTTTATTGGCATCTTTAATTGATTGATATAATGCTGTCGGATATTTTCCCGTAAAACAAGCCAAACATAAATCTTCTCTTTTCGCCGCTTCAAATAATGCTTCTTTTGATAAGAAATACAAAGAATCCGCACCAATCATTTTACGAACTTCCTCCGCACTTTTATGTGCCGAAATCAATTCATCATAAGTTGAAGTATCCACCCCGTAAAAACAAGGATTGGTTATTTGCGGAGAAGCAATACGGACATGAACTTCTTTCGCTCCGACTTCTTTTAATAAACTAACAATTCTTTTACAAGTCGTACCTCGAACAATAGAATCATCAATTAAAATGATTCGCTTGTCTTTTATAATACTGCTGACTGCCGAAAGTTTCATTCGAACTCCTTTTTCTCTCATATTTTGAGAAGGTTGAATAAAAGTTCTCCCGACATATTTATTTTTAATTAACCCCATTTCATACGGAATCTTACTCTCTTCCGCATATCCGATTGCGGCAGATAAACTCGAATCCGGTACCCCGATTACAATATCCGCTTCCGTCGGACGTTCTCTATATAATATCTTACCACTTTCTTTACGAAAAGAATGTACATTTCTTCCTTCTACATCGCTATCCGGTCGAGAAAAATAAATATATTCCATTGCACACATATGATATCGCTTATATTTCGAATAATCATAACTCGTTATCCCATTTTCGTCTATCACAACCACTTCCCCGGGCTGAACATCACGAATAAAACGAGCATTGATTACTTCAAACGCACAAGTTTCACTTGAAACCACATAACCGCCGTTTAATTTACCAATAGATAACGGACGTAGTCCATATTTGTCCCGACAAGCATATAATTTATCTTTACTCATAATTACAAAAGCGAACGCTCCTTCAATCATTTGTAAAGCATCTAATATCGCATCAATACGATGGGCTCTTTTATCTTTTTTGATTAAATGTGCCAAAACTTCACTATCGGAAGTAGATTGAAAAATACTTCCCCGTTCTTCCAAATATTTCTTTAATTCATTGGAGTTGACCAAATTCCCATTGTGGGCCAACGCAAAATTTCCCGTATGATGACGAAACAAAAATGGTTGAACATTATCAATACCGCCTCCACCTGCCGTCGAATACCGAACATGACCGATTGCCATATCTCCGATTAAAGAATTCAAGTTCGTATCATTGAATACTTCCGTAACCAACCCCAATCCTTTAACTCGATTAAATTGTCCTTGTTTACAAGAAACAATTCCACAACCTTCTTGTCCTCTGTGTTGTAGAGAATGTAGTCCGTAATACGTTACTTCTGCCGCATTGCTTACACCATAAACTCCGAAAACACCGCATTCTTCATGAAGTTCCTGATCTAAAATATCATTTAAATTCATAAATCTCTTTCCTTTTATATCCTTACTTTATCGCTTGTAGTCGATGATAGATTTCTTCATAAGCATCAATCACATCACCCAAATCTCTTCTAAATCTATCTTTATCCAATTTCTTATTGGTTTGTGCGTCCCATAATCTCGCTGTATCCGGTGAAATCTCATCAGCCAAAACAATTTGACCATCTTTTGTTTTTCCGAATTCTACCTTAAAATCCACCAACACAACCCCAACGGATTCAAACATTTTTTGAAGTTCTTTATTGATTTTCGCCGTTAAGTCATATACTATTTTCAATTCTTCATACGTTGCGGCTTTTAACGCAACCGCATGGTGATCATTAATCAACGGATCTCCCAACGCATCATCTTTATAACAAATTTCAAATATCGTATTTTCCGGTTTCGTTCCTTCCGGTATTCCCAATCGTTTAGACATAGAACCCGCAATAATATTTCGAACAATAACCTCCAATGGTAATATTTTAACTTTTTTACATACTTGATCTCTCTCATTTAAAGTATCCATATAATGTGTTGGAATTCCCGCCGCATTCAATTTTTTATAAATGATTGTTGTGATACGATTATTCAATACTCCTTTATTTTGAATAGATGCTTTCTTAATTCCGTTATACGCTGTCGCATCGTCCTTATAATGCATAATAATTACATCATCTTTTTCTGTTGCGAATACTTGTTTTGCCTTTCCTTCATAAAGCATTTCTTTCTTTTCCATTGTTCTTACCCCTCTACTTTTTAAAATATTGTACTGCATTTATAAATATATCTTGTTGTTTATTTCCATAAATATTTTTAAACAAATTGTTTTCATATCGTTCCGTATGTCCCATTTTTCCCAAAATCAAACCATCTTTGGAAATAATACCTTCTATGGCATACGCCGATCCATTTGGATTATATGGTGCTTGATCGGTTGCCCGATTTTCCAAATCGACATATTGAAAGGCAATCTGCCCATTTTGATATAAATCCTTTGCCATTTCTTCGGAAACCATAAATTTCCCTTCTCCATGACTGACCGCAATTTTAAAAGTCTCTTCGTTTTTAAAACTACTTAACCAAGGAGAAGCATTTGTCATAACTTTTGTCGATACAATCTGAGATATATGGCGATGAATATCATTTTTAAATAATGTCGGAGAATCCTCTTTTACCATACCAACTTTTCCATAAGGTAACAATCCCGATTTAACCAACGCTTGAAATCCATTACAAATTCCCAAAATCAAACCTTTCCTTTGTAAAAGCCGTTCAATAGAATCTTTAATCTTTTCTTGATTCAATACACTCGCTATAAACTTACCACTTCCGTCCGGCTCATCTCCGGCACTAAATCCTCCGGATAAAACAAAAATATCACAAGAATCAATTTCCTTTGCCATTTCTTCGATAGAATCCAAAATATCTTCAGCACTTAAATTTCTAAATACGGTCGTTTTCGTTTTCGCTCCTGCCGTTATAAATGCCTTTTGTGTATCATAATCACAATTCGTTCCCGGAAATATCGGAAGATAAACCATTACTTCTTCTTTATTTTTTAATGGACAAATAGAAGCGGAATAAAACTTCATATCCATCATCTCGCAATGATTCTCTCCTTTATCTTTATATACTTTTGTAAATTTCTTCGTATTCCATTCATATAATTTTTCAATAGGAATACAAACTTCATTAAACTTTACCACTCTCTTATCCGTTGTATATCCGATTTTTATGGCATCTTTATCATCGATTTCCACAGTAGATTCTACTAAAACCGAACCATAATTCCATGCGTCTAATTCTTCTTCCTTATACTGTATTTCCAATCCGATTTCATTACCGAAAGCCATCTTGGAGACCGCCTCAATTACACCACCGAATCCCAATGCGTACGCACTGACAATATGCTTTTTTAAAATCTCGGTATGAATCAATGTAAAATTCTTTTTCAGTTGTTCGACGTTCGGAGTATAATTTTCTTTTTCCGTATGCCGAATCAAATATAAATAATGTCCCGCTTGTTTCAAATCGGTAGAAATAACTTCTTCTGCCGAAATGGTCGTAATACCAAAAGCCATCAACATAGGTGGAACAGAAATGTTTTGAAACGTCCCACTCATAGAATCTTTTCCGCCAATAGAAGGCAAACCGAAATCCACCTGCATCTGTAAAGCCCCTAATAAAGCAGCCAAAGGCTTTCCCCAAGAAACTTCATTATGCATTCTTTCAAAATACTCCTGATAAGAAAATCGCATTTTACTATAATCTGCCCCTGCGGCAACCACTTTGGCAATCGCTTCAACTATCGCATATTCCGCTCCATGATATGGGCTCCATTCGGCAATATAAGGATTATATCCATACGCCATAATACTTGCCGTATCCGTATAGGCATTTCCTACCGGCAATTTTTGAACCGATACTTGTGTTTCGCTTCTTTGATATTTCCCACCGAACGGCATCAATACCGTAGACCGTCCAATTGTTGCGTCAAACATTTCAATTAATCCTTTTTGACTTACCACATTATCATCGGTAAGCGTACGATAAATTCTTTCTTCCAAAGAAACCTTTTCTTTTATAAAAGGATTTTTCTTTACCGGTGCTTCCACCTTCGCTTTCGCAAAATGATCCGCACCCGCAGAATCAATAAACTCTCTTTCGATATCGACTATCTTTTGTCCATGATACAACATAACCAATCGCTGTTCTTTTGTAACTTTGGCCACTTTGGTAACCTCGATATTTTCCTCATGACAATACCGAACAAATTCTTCCACATCTTTCGGCTCTACCACCACAGCCATTCTTTCTTGCGATTCGCTTATCGCCAATTCGGTAGCGTTCAATCCACTGTATTTGGTAGGAACATTATCCAATATAATTTCCAAACCAGATGCCAACTCTCCGATTGCCACACTGACTCCACCCGCTCCGAAATCATTGGATTTCTTAATCAAACGAGTTACTTCGGCTCTACGGAATAAATGGGAAATCTTTCTCTCTTCCGGTGCATTTCCTTTTTGAACTTCAGACGAACAAACTTCAATAGACTTTGTTGTATGTTCTTTAGAAGAACCGGTCGCACCTCCGATTCCATCTCTTCCTGTCCTTCCGCCCAACAACAAAACAACATCACCGGGCATCGGCGACTCTCTGCGTACACCATCTGCCTTAACCGCACCGACAACCGCACCGACTTCCAATCGTTTCGCCACATAATTCGGGTGATATATTTCTCGAACGTGCGTCGTAGCCAATCCAATCTGATTCCCATAAGAAGAATATCCTGCCGCCGCTTTCGTTGAAATTATCTTTTGCGGAAGTTTTCCTTCCAATGTTTCATTTACTTCAGCATAAATATTTCCCGCACCTGTTACACGCATTGCTTGATATACATACGCCCTTCCGGAAAGTGGATCCCGAATCGCTCCTCCCAAACAAGTAGAAGCCCCTCCAAATGGTTCAATCTCTGTAGGGTGGTTGTGTGTTTCGTTTTTAAACTGCAACAACCATTTCTCTTCTTTTCCCTCTACATCTACCGTAATATAAATCGAACAAGCATTATTTTCTTCGCTTTCTTCCAAATCGTCCAATTTGCCGATTTTCTTTAAATATCTTGCCCCAATACACGCTAAATCCATCAAACATAACTTCTTATTTTCTCTCATTAGCTCTTTTCGGATTTTATAATACAAATCCAATGAATCTTCCAATTCTTTCTTCATAAAAGATTCTTCGATTTTAATATCCGTTAAAATAGTATTAAACGTCGTATGACGACAATGATCTGACCAATATGTATCTAATATCTTAAGTTCCGTTTCCCAAGGATCTCTTCCTTCTTTTTTAAAATATTCTCTAACACAAGCCAAATCATCTTCATTCATTGCGAGTCCATAAGATTTACAATATTCATTTAACTCCTCGTCTTTTAATTCTATAAATCCTTTTAAAATACGAACAGGTTCAATATGTGCCGTTTCCATATCGGATAAAACACTTAAATCTTTTTCTCTTGCCTCTACTTGATTGATTAAATACTTTTTCACTTTGTTTATCTGTTCTTCCGTAACCGAAGAATCCAAAATAATAATTTTTCCGCTTCGAATACGAATATCCGCCGTAGGATCTATCAACCGTACACAATCCATCGCCGAAGAAGCCCTTTGATCAAATTGCCCCGGTAAATATTCTATGGCAACATATTTTTTATCTTTCAAATCCAAATCTTCAAAAACATAATCCGTTACGATTTCTCCGAAAACACGATATTTACTTTTATTTAAAAGTTCTTCACTAAATTGAAATAAATCATATACTTGAATATATCTTACTTCTTGTAAATGAAGCCCCAAATTGATATTCAATTCTTCTTGTAAAGATTTCGCTTCAATTTGAAATTGTTTTTTCTTTTCGACATAAATTCTGTAACTACTCATATTCTTCCTCTTTAAATTTCATTTTATATTTTGCTTCATATTCTTTCAATGTCGTATCAATAAAAGTAATATGTCCCATTTTCCGATACGGACGAACGTCTTTTTTATAATAATCGTGAATAACCGTTTTTTCATTCGGAACAAACTTTATCATATTTTCATAATTATATCCTAAAATATTTTTCATTATCGTCGGACTTTTTAACTTTGGGGTTGTCAACGGCTGATTCATTAAAAATTTTGCCAATTCCGCATATTGACTTGTATTACAACCTTCTATTGTATAATGTCCACTATTATGTGGGCGAGGAGCCATTTCATTAAAATAAAACCGATCCCCCTTAACAAAAAACTCTATCGTTAAAATACCATAATATCCACAAGAAATCATAAACCGTTTCGCACTTGCGGAAATCAAAGAAAATATCTCTTTTTCTTTATCCGCAACACATAAATCCAATATTCCTTTTTTATGATAGTTGACCGTCATAGGAAAAGAAATAATTTGTTCTTTATTTCGAACCATAATAATAGAAGTTTCATAATCATAAGGAATATATTCTTCCAATATCCCTTCTTCACTCAAAAACGGCTTTACTTCTTTTATATCCTCTTCTTTACGAATCCATACTTGTCCATGTCCGTCATATCCCAATGTCGTAGTCTTAAAAACACAAGGATATCCTATCTTTTTTATTCCTTCTTTCAAATCCTCTTCACAATGAATTTCATAAAATCGAGGGGTTTGTAATCCATGGGCTTGGGCATTCTTCTTTTCTCTGATTCGATTTTGTGAATCAAACAAAGGTTCCACTCCCTGCGGAATATTATATTTCGAAACAATATATTTCAATATATCGGCAGGAACATTTTCAAATTCATACGTTAACACATCGCACTTTTCTCCCAATTCCTTTAGCCCTTCCAAGTTATCGTATGCACTTACAATACATTCCTCACATACCATTCCAGCAGAACAATTCGGATTCGGATCAAGACATATTGCCTTTCCACCCAACTTATGTATTGCTTGTGCCAACATCATACCCAATTGTCCACCACCGATAATCCCAACCGTCTTCATTCGTTTCTCCTTAAAAAAACAAAAAACAACACGTTCTTGTGCTGTTTATTGCGTCCTAAAATAACCATTTATTAAAAATGGCAATAAAAAAGTATGAACTTGCATCTTAGGTTTTATCATAAAAAACTCCGATCCAAGTAAGTCTCTATGATTTATTCGGTAGTCCTAAAATTTGCGGTTTCAGGGTAGAGACTTGCTTACCATATTAAAGCGAATTATACCGAATAAAATACATTATTAATTCTACCACATTTTCCAAAATTCGTAAACAAGAAAAAAACTGAAAGCGATTGAATATTTTATTAAGATAATAAATAATCTCTCAAAATAGCCAAAACATCTTCAAAATCTTTTTGCTTATTACATAAATCTTTTATCTTAGCACTCCCTGCCATTCCCTTCAAATACCATGCCACATGACTCCGCATTTCCAACATAGCCAAATGCTTTCCTTTTAAATCCACCAACAAATTATACTGCATTACAATCATATCATAAATTTCTTTTTTAGAAGGCTTTTCCACTAATCTATGTTCCATATAATATGTTTTCAATTCCCGAAATAAAAAAGGATTCCCCAATGCTCCTCTGGCGATAGCCACTGCATCACACCCTGTTTCTTCCAATAGTCGATACGCACTTTCCACATCGACGACATCACCATTTCCTATCACCGGAATAGAAACAGCCTCTTTTACCTTACGAATATAACTCCAATCCGCCGCTCCGGTATAAAATTGGCTTCTCGTTCGAGCATGAACCGTAATCGCCGAAGCCCCCGCTTGTTCAATCTTTTTGGCGATTTCGACACAGTTGATATGTTCCGAATCCCAACCCAAACGAATCTTAACGGTTACCGGTTTTTTTACATGATTCACCACTCCTTTGACAATCTGATAGACCTTATCGGAATCTAATAATAACGCCGCTCCCGCTTTCGATTTCTTCGCCACCTTATTTACCGGACAACCCATATTAATATCGATAATATCGGCATCACTATATTGATCTATATATTGTGCCGCCCGAACCAAACTATCTATATCCGCTCCGAATATCTGCATGCTTATCGGGTGTTCCAAAGAATTTACCTTCGTCATTTGAATGGTTTTCTCATTTCGAAAATCCAAAGCCTTATCGCTAACCATTTCCGCCATAACAAGCCCTGCCCCCATCTTTTTACATAAAATCCGAAACGCTTGATTTGTTACGCCTGCCATCGGTGCCAAAACAAAAGGGTTTTCTATTTCGATATTTCCGATTTTAAAACTCATAAATCTCTCTCAACACCTTTTCCACTTCTTCCGTAGGTAATCCGATAATGTTCGTCAAAGACCCTTCATAATGATCAATCAAATTCTTTCCGATTCCTTGAATGGCATACGCTCCTGCTTTGCCAACCCATTCCTTTGTTTGAAGATAATTTTGAATATCTTCTTCGGATAAATCTTTAAAATATACCTCCGATGTAACAACGAAATTATACACCTTTTCTTTATAAATGATTCCAACTCCACTTAAAACAGAATGGTTTTGTCCACTCAAACTCTTTAACATAGCATAGGCTTCCGCCTCATCTTTCGGTTTTCCGAAAATACAATCTTTCCAAACCACAATCGTATCACAACCGAGTAATATATTCCCATAATCTTGTTCTTGACATACCGAAGCCTTTTTTAACCCTAATCTTTTTACATTTTCATAAGGTGAAAGACTTTTATCCATCGTTTCGTCCACTTCATAAACCTTAATTTCAAAAGGATATCCCATAGCCTGTAATAATTCTTTTCTTCTCGGAGAAGAACTTTTTAAAATCAGTTTCATCTTACCCCTTCTTTTCTAAAGATATTATAAATTATTTTTGATAATGCGACAACTTTTTTATTTTATATTTTTTATAATTTTTTTGGTGAGAATATGAAAAAATATTTTGTTTTAGCCATTCGCTATACCTTCTATATCGCAACCCTAACCTTTTTCAAAGACGAAATTACCGTTATCGGCGGTATATTTCTTCTTTCTGTCCTGTTTTTGGACAATCCCTTCTATTCCATATTACCACTTTGTCTTTGCTTTACCATAAAACCTTCTATGTCTATTCTCTTATTGGCCGGATTATTATATCATATTCTTTTATATTCCTTTATCAAAAAAAATAGATATTACGCCTTTATCGTTTATTTTATCTGCTTATTGACCGCCAATATCATACCTATCATTCAAAAAACCTATTCTTTGGATATGTTATATACTTCTCTTTTCGCTTTTGTTCTTTATGCCTGCATACATTTCTTTTATATCTTCCATAAAAAAGGCAATAAAATTCAAACCATTGCCATAAACGAAAAACTCATTCACTTAACCATATTATTGGGATATCTATTCTTAATTGCCTTTTATAATCCTTTACCTATTTTATATTTTCTCCTGTTTATGCAATTATTTATTATCAACGATTATAAATATAATATCGTATTCTTCCTTTTATCTCTTCTATTATCCCTAATAAAAACCCATTCTCTTTCCATAGAATATATGGCTTACATATCCACTTCCTTTGTTCCTCCCATTCTATTCATTCAACTGGATTATACCCAACCGATTTCTTATCTTTATATGGTATATACCATTCTCCTTACTCTTCTTAGAATCCAACCAAAAAAAATCACAATCGAAACCGATTATATCAACAATCTTTTTCAAGATTTTAAAAACTACATTCAAAACTTAAATATCCAATATGATAAATTAAACACACTAAAAGAACTAAAAGAAAATCATTTAGAACTCATTCAACAAAATTATTGTAATAATTGTAAAGAAGAGCGTATTTGCCGATATAAATTAGATAAACGATATAGTTTTTTATGTAACGCCATGAACAACGAAAACAACAATATTTATCAATGCCCCCATTATGCCGAATTCTATTTTAATACAAATATCGAATCCCGCACCTCTTATCTTCAATTCAATGCCATAACCAATTTGGCGGACGAATTGGAATATTTATACGCTCAAAATATAAAAATGGCTTCCGCATATAATAAATTTATCAATGATTTGTCTTTCTACGACTATATCATTCAATCTATCGATATTAACCTTTCCACCCCTACCATATATTTTTCTTTTATCCTTTCGAAAAAGAAAGAAATCATACCGGAAATTATTTTAAAAACGGCTTCCAAAGCCTTTCATGAAGTGATTGATTTAAAAATAATAGAAAATAAAGAAAACTATCAAATTTATATTTATAAAAAACCAAAAGTAAAAATTGAATATGCACATAAAATTCTTGCCAAAGACGAAAATATTATCAGTGGAGATAATTACTATATAAAAAAAGACTTTAACGAATCCTATACCTTTGCCTTATCCGACGGAATGGGAAGTGGTCATGCGGCATATAAAGAATCCAGTGAAGCATTAAAATGGATTAGTCATTTATCAAAATATCATTTTTCTTTAAAAACCATATTAAAATTATTGGAAAATATCTATGATTTAAAATGCGAATATGATTCCTATGCTACTTTGGATATATTGAACATTAATACGGCAAATATGCGGTTAAATCTCTATAAATTAGGCTCTACTACTTCTTATATTTATCATAATAAAGAACTACAAGCATATGAAAATAAAGCACTTCCTTTAAAATTGGACGATATTAATTCTTCTTATGAAATCGAATATTATAAAGACGACGTCATTCTTTTATGTTCCGACGGAATTTCCGACTTTCTTACCAAAACCGAACTGAAAAATGAAATAGACTTCACCCAAAACAGTGAAGTCATTATGAATACCATATTAAATAAATTGAAAAGAAAAGAACAAAATCATTTAAAAGACGACGCTTCGATTATCGTAATCAAAATCATTTAAACTTCTTCTTTTAATTTCATAAATAATTCATGATATTGTGGTAATTCTTTTTTCAAAGAAATTACCTTCCCGTTTTTTAAAAAACAATGCTTGGAACTTGCGGTTGTACAAAGAATATTTCTCGATTCGGAAATTATTTCATACGATAACTCCAATCGAATTCCGTTATATTCTTTTATATGCGTTTGAATCCGAACCACTTCATCAAACATTACCGCATTCTTATACTCTACCTGAATTGCCAACACGGGAGAAATAACACCCAATTCCTCCATTTTTTTATAACTAAGCCCCATTTGATCAAACAAATCCACTCTGGCTTCTTCTAACCATTTTAAATAATTACTATGGTGAATAATTCCCATTTGATCCGTTTCATGATAAAAGGCTTTTCTTTCATAATCTTTCATATCTATCACCATTTTCATTATAGAATAAAGATTTTTATTTTACAATAATATCGGAATGATTTTTTTCTATTTCACATAATATGAATTAGGTGAGAATATGCGAATGATTTTAACAGATAACGAATTGGAAATTCATAACGTATCCAATTTAAAAGAATTTAATGACACTCAATTTCAATTAGAAATTGACAATACGCCTTATAGTATTCATGGGAAAGGATTATCTCTCAAAGAAGTATTCAACAACAATACTTCTATCAAAATTACCGGTTCCGTTTATTCCATCGAAAGAAAGAATCATAAGGAAAACAAAGATAAAAAAGGATTTATAAAAAAACTATTTGCCTAAATGGAATCTTTAAAACAATTAATCTATCTAAGCCTTTATCTTTATTTCGGTATCTTTACCCATCTTACATATACTACGATTTTCTACTATCAAAAAAGATTTCGGCTACTCAAAACCTTAGGGTATTTCTTCGGTATTGCCGTTCTTTGGATTCATATAAGCAATCGGTATTCCATTCCCTTTTATCCGATTTATCCTTTTCTTTATGTTTTCGGTTATTATCTTTCTTTTCGGTTCTTTCAAACATATTTAATCAAAATCCATACTCAATATTTAAAATTCTTTCATAAAGCCAAATGGAAACTTCTATATTGGCTGAAACTATTATGCATTCCCCCATTCATTTATACCATTCGTTGTTTTATCTATCAAAAACTTTACTATCATAAACACCCTTGGCTTAAACCCCTTACTTTGAAAAGGCTATTTTAAGCCATTTTTATTGTTTTTTTTGAAGTGCTATGATATAATGTTTTATACAAACTACGGAGGTTGAATATGGAAAAGCGTTCAGAACAAGAAATCATAAGAATCAATAAACTGGAGAAATATAAAGAATTGGGAATCGACCCATTCGGACAAGCCTATGAAGTGAAAAACAAAAGTGCCGAAATCAAAAAAGAGTATTCCGGTTTTTCCCATGAAGAATTAGAAGAAAAGCATATAACCGTACAAGTTGCCGGAAGAATTATGTTTATTCGGAAAATGGGAAAGGCTTCTTTTTTCGCCATTCAAGACAAATCCGGATATATTCAAATATATATTCGAAAAGATGTCGTCGGAGATGAAATGTATGATTTATTCAAACTTGCCGATATCGGAGATATTGTAGGAATTAAAGGAACCGTTATGTTGACACAAAGTGGAGAAATAACTATCAAATGCGAAACATATACCCATTTGGTAAAAGCCCTTCGCCCTCTTCCTGAAAAATTTCATGGTCTTACGGATATAGAAGAAAGATATCGTCGGAGATATTTGGATTTAATTATGAACGAAGATGCCAAAAGAGTAGCCATTCAAAGACCGAAAATCATTCGTGCTATGCAAGAATATTTTGACAATCAAGGATTTATCGAAGTAGAAACTCCGGTATTACAAAACATTCAAGGTGGGGCTACCGCCAGACCGTTTATTACGCATCATAACGCCCTAGATTCCAATTTCTATTTGCGAATCGCTACCGAACTTCACTTAAAACGATTGATTGTCGGTGGATTAGAACGAGTATATGAAATAGGAAGAATCTTTAGAAACGAAGGAATGGATAAAACCCATAATCCCGAATTTACCACAGTGGAATTATATCAAGCATTCGGAGATTTATCTTCTATGATGGAATTATGCGAAGGAGTAATTCGCTTTGCGGCAAAGAAAGTAATCGGAAAAGAACAATTTAAAAATCCTTTTGACGAAAACGGAGAAACTATAGATATATCCAAACCATTTAGAAAAGTAACTATGTGTGAATTGATAAAAGAAAAGACAGGTGTGGATTTCCAAAACAATCATTATACATTGGAAGAGGCAACTCAAATCGCCAAAGATCATAATGTCCCAATCGAAAAACATTTTACTGTTGGACATATTATCAACGCATTTTTTGAAGAATTCTGCGAAGCCGATTTAATTCAACCGACATTCCTTTGTGGACACCCGATTGAAATATCTCCTTTAACAAAAAAAGATCCACAGGATCCGAGATTTGTTCAACGATTTGAATTATTTATCGCCGGAAAAGAATTCGCTAACGCTTATACCGAATTGAACGATCCAATCGACCAAAAAGAACGATTTGAAGAACAATTAAAAGAAAAGGCACAAGGAAATATGGAAGCCAATGAAATGGATACCGATTTTGTGGAAGCCTTGGAATATGGAATGCCTCCTTGTGGGGGAATCGGAATCGGTGTCGACCGTTTAATTATTTTCTTAACCGAATCCACTACAATTCGTGATGTAATTTTATTCCCTCAAATGAAGACAAGATAATATGGATATTTATACAGATTACGCAAATTGGAAATTTGAAAACCATGAGTTTATGCAAAATTTAATAAAAAACAACAGTGCTTCTATTTCTCGTTTTACTTCTGTTATTATGGTTGTCGATTATTTATATGATCAAGTCGTAAACAATAAAACTTTGACACAAGACGAACAAACAATTTTCAGTATCGGATTTGATTATATTTATAATCAATTTCATATCATCAAAACAATATGGGAATACCAATGTAAAAAAGATTTTTTTCTTTTGAATCTTTTGGGAAAAACTATTAACTTATTACTTTATACAGAAGAATTTATTTCCGAAGCCAAAGATTATTCCTTACAAACAACCGAGTTATTAGATTTAAAAACAAAAATCGAACATTGTTTAGAACAACAAAAAAACGCACCCGACGAATATTTTATGATATTAAACGATATCATATCCAATCTATTCGAACAAAACGAAATAGAAATACATACCATTGATCAAATATATACGGAAATTGCTGCCGAATATGGAATTTATGAAGCGGAAGATAATCATATATTAGAAAATTTTTTACTACAAAAAATAGAAAAAAGAAATAAAAAATAAAGGATTGGAAATTATGAAAGTATTACTTTATTTCGAAAATGAAAATATGTTGAAAAAAAGCGGTATCGGACGAGCATTAAGACACCAAATTCAATGTGCCGAAATAAATGGTATAGAATATACGACAAACCCGAAAGATACGTTCGATATTGCCCATGTAAATACCTATTATAAAAAGAGTTATAAATTAGTAAAAAAACTAAAAAAACAAAATAAACCCGTAATTGTACATGGACATTCTACCAAAGAAGATTTTAGAAAATCTTTTCGTTTTTGGAATATCATTCAATATTTTATTAATCATAAATTGAAAAAAGTATATTCTCTTCCTGATTTAATCATTACTCCTACCGAGTATTCCAAACGATTAATCGAAAATTATGATTTTGTTTCTTGCCCGGTAAAAGCCATTTCCAATGGGATAGATTTAAATCAATACCAAAATCTACATTGGTCCGAAGAAGAAATTTCGGCAACCAAAGCCAAATTTAAAATAGCCCCTAATGAAAAAATCATTGTGGGAATCGGTTGGTTTTTCGAAAGAAAAGGAATTCAAGACTTTATCGAAGTCGCAAGGTCATTTCCTGATATAAAATTTATTTGGTTCGGACAAAGAATGCGTTGGCTTATACCACATAAAATCAATAAAGCCGTAAGAAAAAAGCCAGATAATGTTCTCTTTCCCGGCTTTGTCGATAGTTCAACCATATCAAAAATGCTTCATTGCAGCGAATGCTTCTTCTTCCCTAGTTATGAGGAAACAGAAGGTATTGTTTTGTTAGAAGCCTTAGCCAGCCAAACACCCGTATTAATACGGGATATCGGAGCGTTTGATTATTTAACCAATCAAAAAGATTGTATAAAAGCCAAAGATAATGCCGGCTTTATAAATGGTATTCAATATATCTTATCTAATGATACAAAAGAACTATGTGAAAACGGATACGAAATTGTAAAACAAAGAGATATCTCTGTAGTTGCTAAACAATTACTACAAACCTATGAAGAAGTTATAAATAGTAAAAAATAAAAGGAAAGATTCGTTCTTTCCGATTATTTTTTATAAACCTAATATTTTTTTACAATATTCTTTGATTTCTCCGTCTTCCGCATTTTTAAAGAAATACTTTTTAAAAGATTCCCGATCAATCGTTTCCAATAAAAATTGTTGGTCTATTTTCTTTAATATTTCAATCATCGGTGTATGTGTGATTTCTTTTACTCCGTCCAATATCTTTTTATTCCTTTGTTCCGGAATTACCCGTTCTTTCGGATACCCTTGTCCTCTAGGACCATTAAATAGTTTTTCAAAACAATATTCCAAATTCAATTCTGCACCCCAGCCAAACCCTTTAGCAAAAGGAAATGCCGCACAATTTCCGTCATTGATTTGCCCAAACATATAGGCGTCCGAAGGATCGACAATCAAACCACATAAAACTTTAGGAAAGGAATTACAAGCCAACATCGCTCCGCTTCCTGTTCCACACCCTGTAACAACGAAATCACAAGCCTTGGAATTTAATAAAATTCCTGCCAAAAGCCCGTTTTGAACATACGTTAAAGGTTTATCTTCACTATCAAACATACCATAATTATCTACCGTATGCCCGTATTTTTTCGCTACCGTAGATAATGTATTATAAATCAATTCATTTTTCATCGCTTGAGAATTCTCATTTATCAACGCAATCTTCATTTTCTTATTCCTTTCTTAATAAGAGGAAGGGGACATTTGTCCCCCTTTTCTTATTTATTCCGCTTTGCCAACACAACCAAACATTTCCATTTTAATCTTAACGATTTCCTTGATTGCCTCTGTTCCTGGTGCCAAAAGTTTTCTAGGATCATAGCCTTTCTTTTCTTTATCTTTTCCGGCTTCGATATATTTTCTAGTTGCTTCTGCAAAATATAATTGACATTCTGTATTCACATTAATCTTACATACCCCTAAAGAAATGGCTTTCTTAATCATATCTTCTGGAATACCGGTACCACCATGTAATACAAGTGGCATATTTCCACAGGTAGCCTTAATCTTTTCCAAAGCGTCAAAATCAAGTCCTTGCCAATTTGCCGGATATTGTCCGTGAATATTACCGATTCCGGCAGCCAACATATCAATACCCAAATCAGCAATCATTTTACATTGTTTCGGATCGGCAACTTCTCCACGTCCGGTAACTCCGTCTTCTTCTCCACCGATAGATCCGACTTCGGCTTCTACCGTCGCACCTTTCTTCTTCGCTAACGCAACGATTTCTTTGGTCTTTTGAATATTCTCTTCAATATCATAATGAGAACCGTCAAACATTACAGAAGAATAACCGGCTTCCAACGCTTTTTGAGCACCTTCATACGTTCCATGATCCAAATGAAGTGCTACCGGTACAGTGATATTCAATGTTTCAATCATCGCCTTTACCATTTCGGCAACAACTTTATATCCCGTCATATATTTATTCGCTCCTTCGGAAACGCCTAACATAACCGGTGCCTTTAACTCCTGTGCAGTTTGTAGAATGGCTTTTGTCCATTCTAAATTATTGATGTTAAAAGCCCCTACCGCATAATGTCCTTCTCTGGCTTTTTCCATCATTTCTTTTGCATTTACTAATGGCATAATTTTATATCCTCCTAAATAATATCTTTCTTTAATTATAATCCAAATCAAAGGATTTTACAACAGAAATACGCTTTATTCATAACATTTATCCGTATGTATTGCCGCTTGAATAAAATCACGAAATAAAGGGTGTGGGCGTTGTGGTCTAGATAAAAATTCCGGGTGAAATTGACAAGCCACAAACCAAGGATGATTCTTCAATTCTACAATTTCCACCAAATTCTGTTGCGGATTCCGGCCCGTAACAATTAAATCTTTAGACAATACGTTTAAATATTCATTATTAAATTCATATCTATGCCGATGTCTTTCCCGAATAAAATCCTTTCCGTATGCTTCATACGTCTTTGTATCCTTCGTAACATCGCAGTCATATAAACCCAATCGAAGCGTTCCGCCCATATTGATTCCTTCATATTGATCTTTCAATAAATCAATAATCGGGTGCGTCGTTTGAGGATTCAATTCTGTTGAATTGGCATCGTTATACCCCATAACATTTCTAGCATATTCGATACAAGCCAACTGCATGCCGAAACAAATCCCCAAAAAAGGAATATGGTTTTCTCTGGCATACCGTATTGCCGTAATTTTTCCTTCACTTCCTCGTTGACCAAATCCTCCCGGAACCAAAATTCCTTGACATTTGCCCAACTTTTCTTTTACATTTTCATTCGTCAAATCATTCGCATCGATAAAATCAATATCTATATGCTTTCCATGATAATATCCTGCCGCTCTCAATGCTTCATTTACCGATAAATATGCATCGTGAAGTTGAACATACTTCCCTACTAAAGCAATTCGAACTGTTCCCGATAATGTCTTTATCCTATGAATCAATTCATTCCATTCCGTCATATCCGCAGGCGGGCAATCCAAATGAAAATGATTTAATATTACATCATCTATTTTCTGTTGATGCAAATTTGATGCCACTTCATACAATATCTCGGCATCGACAGCCTCAAATACCGCTTCTTTGCGGACATCACAGAACAAAGCGATTTTTTCTTTTTGACCATTAGTAATAGAAATCTCCGAACGTAAAATGATAATATCCGGCTGAATTCCCAATCCTCTTAATTCTTTAACAGAATGTTGTGTCGGCTTCGTCTTTATCTCTCCTGCCGCTCTTAAATATGGTACCAACGTATTATGAACATACAACGTATTCTCATATCCGAAATCTCTTCTGGCTTGTCGAATGGCCTCCAAAAAAGGCAAAGATTCGATATCCCCGACCGTTCCTCCGATTTCAGTAATAATAACATCAGCATTACTCTCTTCTGCTACTTTAATCAATTTGTCTTTAATCTCATTGGTAATATGAGGAATAACTTGAACCGTTCCTCCTAAATATTCCCCTTTTCTTTCTTTGGCAATGACACTGGAATAAATTCTTCCCGTAGTTATATTGGAGTTTTTAGATAAATTTTCATCAATAAATCGTTCATAATGTCCCAAATCCAAATCCGTTTCCGCACCATCGTCGGTAACAAAAACTTCCCCATGTTGATAAGGGGACATCGTTCCCGGATCGACATTAATATATGGATCAAACTTTTGCATAAAAACCTTTAATCCTCGATTTTTCAATAATCTTCCGATACTTGAAGCGGCAATTCCCTTCCCCAAAGAAGAAACTACACCCCCTGTAACAAAGATATATTTTACATTCTTTTTATCCATAACATATAACCACCCTTATAAAAAAATAAAAAGTCCTCCGACTTGGGAGAACTTTCGTGTGCCCTTATAAATTATATTATAAATTAAATATCATTGCAATAATGATTTTGAAAATTCCTTTTTTATCCTTTCATTTCCATACATTCTTTAATATATTTTGGCAATACTTCACATTCTTTCAATGTAATAGAGGCTATCGTAACTCGCAAAACATTTCCCATCGGAATAATATGAATTTTCTTTTCTACCAACCTCTTATATACTTCCTCCGCATTTTCACAAGGAATCGTAATAAAAAAACCACATTCAAACGGTAAAGTTTTCAATCCTACTTCTTTTGCCTTAGACAAAAACATATCCGCCCTTTGAATCAAAGTATTACGGGAAAACTCCAATTCTTCTTCAAACTCTTTTCTCAAAACCGA
This sequence comes from uncultured Anaeroplasma sp., assembly GCA_947592005.1. GTDB lineage: Bacteria > Bacillota_I > Bacilli_A > Acholeplasmatales > Anaeroplasmataceae > Anaeroplasma. The sequence goes on along the minus strand of CANQDJ010000006.1, from coordinate 16,597 downwards.
ATCTGTCAATACTTTAGTAACCAAATTCATTCCCAAATTTGTCGTATTACTCCATTTTGCCCGAGAAGAAAATTTATTTGCCCGATTAAATTCTTCTATATTATTTTTATTCCTACTTATCGCTATTTGAGCCCCTACTCTTAATCCATATAAAGCCAAAGTTTTAGATCCGCTAAACGCCAAAACAACCAAAACCGAATCATTCATTTTTTGATATCGCCGTATATTTTTTCTAGTAGACTCCAATCCTCTGTAATCATAGTCAATATATGCCATATCATGCAGTAAAATAATTGGGGTTTGATCCATAGATAACTCATTGATTTTATCCAATAATTTTTCCCATTCCCAATCCTTCATCGTATATCCTGTCGGATTTTGACAAGGATCATTGATAACCAAAACAATACGATTTTGTTGTTGTTTTACTTTTTCCATTTTAGAATATAAATCTTCTAAATTAAAATTTCCATTTTCATCAAATAATTCATAAATAACATATTGTGCGTAATTTTCATAGGCAAATTGCTTATAATTTCCCCACATATAAGAAGGCAAAAGAACCACATCGTTCTCATTCAAATAATTTCCAAACGTATTCGATATCGCTCCGCTTCCTCCCGGTGTTGCCATAACTCCGACAAATGTATTCTTTTCAAATTCGTCATAATACTCTCTGAAAATCCAATGCTTAATCGCTTCATGAAACTCCACTCCTCCCGGAGTAGAAGCATACGCATATTTTTGATCGGGAGTCAATTCATTCAAAGCCCGATCCACGCTTCGAAAAGTAAAAAGTTTCCCACTTTCGTCATATAACATTCCTATGGTGGCATTGATAACGGTTGGATCTTGTTTTTTCTTTTCTTTCGCAATCGCTCCCAAAGTTATAATATTACTTTTATCCTCTTTGATCATACTTCTCTTTGCCAATAAACTCATAAATCCACCTTCAATCACTATTATTTTAAAATAATAAAAAATAAAAGACAAGAAAAATCTTGCCTTTTTAAAAAGATATTTTATTCAATCGAAATCGTCTTTTTGGTATCTTCTTTATTTTCCAATTTTCCGATAGTAATATGTAGTACACCGTCATTTAATTTAGCCTTAATACTATTTTCGTCGCCAAACTCCAAATAATAATTCCTACTCATAGATACCGTACTTCTTTCCTTACGGATATATGATTTATTTTCCTCCGTATTTTCATTATTTTGTTCAATGGAAATATTCAATGTTCCTTCTTCAAAACTAATATGAATATCTTTTTTATCAACTCCCGGAACATCTACGGAAACCTCATAATCCTTTTCGTTTTCCACGATATCCGTTCTCATATCTTTTGTGGAAAATAAACCTCCTGTAAAGAAATTATTAAAATCGTCTAAAAAATTATTTCTTCTGTCTTCGTTTTTCTTAATAAAATACATAAATCATCACTCCTATTCTATTATGTGTCAATCTTGTAAAATTTATTCTATTTCAATTACTTTTGCCTTTTTTTCTTCCGGCATCTTCGTTGAAATACAAATCTTTAAAATACCATCTTCATATTTGGCAGCCAATGTATCTTCATCTATATCTCCGAAACTGATTACCCTTCTCAAATTCAATCCCGTTCTTTCGTGAATAACATATCTTGCCTCTTTATTCATTTTTGGAGCAGCCTCAATAATTAAATCACCCTCTTCAAAACTCAAATGGATATCTTCTTTACGAATACCCGGCATTTCGGCATATACTTCATATCCACCTTTCACTTCTACCACATCGATAGGAAAACTTTTATAGCCTCCATCGGTATTAAATAAATTTGTAATTTCATTCATTAAACCATAAATATCATTTCTCATAATTTTTTCTTCCTTTCTGTTGGCACTCTATATCCTTAACTGCCAATCTAATTATAGTATATCACTTTTTTTGGCAATGTCAATAGTTGAGTGCCAATTTTTTATAAAAAATAAAAAGAAAGTGATTTTTAAACCACTCTCTTTAATCATACGGCTTATATTCTACCGATTTTGTATTAAAATCAATAAATAATTGAAATGCCTTTCTGTTCTCATCTTCGTCCCATATTTCAACGAACTTCGGCTCAACTTCAACCAATATCTCTGTATCAATATGAGAATACGCATTATAACTCTGCCATAAATATTCCTTATATTTTTTTTCAAAAATTCTTCCTTTTTCTTCCACAACAAGTCCTTTAATCTTGGCAATTCCTTCTACTTGAACCCCATTAAAACATAAAGCCACTTTATTGTTTGTATAAAGTTGTTTCGTCTTTCGGAAATTCTTATCCGTTTTAAAATAAATTCTGTCATTATAAAATATACAACTTACATTTCTTACCATCGGATAATCATTGACACAACTGGCTAAAGCCATAATTTTCCAATCCCCCAACTTATGATCCATAATTTGTTTCGCTTCTGTAAAATTCATATTAAAATACCCCTTTCAATACCAAAATCAAAATAATCAACGAAATCGCCACAAAAGCCCCTATAATCAAAAACGCTATGCTTAAATGTTCTTTTGTTTCCTTCTGCTCTACCAAATTGGTTGTCCGTAATATCATAACAATCGGTTTATACAAAAACAACGCTATAGCAGCATTTAATCCGCTTTTAATCAAATTAAATGGCAATATCCCGGGCAACAGCATTTCCACAACCGCTTCTCTAGGCATTTCAAAATAAATCGGTGTAATAATATAATTCCATAACAACATACACCCTGTCGTAGCGACAATTCCACAAACCAATCCCACTATCGCTCCGATTTTATTTTTCTTTATTTTATAAATCCATGCGGCTGTACAAGCAAAAGCACAAGTCGAAATTACATTCATAAGAATATCCAATATTGTTCCACCACGATAAAGAATTTCCAATCCCGAACATAATAAACTCATTATAAAAGATACAAGCGGTCCGTAAATGAATCCGGAAATAACGATTATTATATCCTTTGGATCGTATTTTAAAAAAGATACCGCCGGAACAATAGGAAAGTAAATTACAAGATTCAATACAATCGCAAGTGCGGACAATATCGCAATCGTCGTCATTTTTTTTACTGTCATAGTTTTCCCTCCTTAAAAAAATACCTAAAATATAATCTTCTAGGTACTTTCTCCAAAAGGATAAACACTTCTTCCATCCAGACTTTAACTGTTGCTACCGGAATTTCACCGATTCAACCTTTCGGCTCGCGGAGTGTACCGCCAGTAAGGATTTTCACCTTGCCCTGAAGTTATATTTTATATCGTTATTATACACCCGAATCCCCTTATTGTAAACAAAAAGAAAAACAGAGGACCTTCCCCGGTATTTTCAACAAAAATTTTTATAAATTCCAACATTTTAAAACGATAGACATAAGTATTATTTTAAAATAAACTGAACGTTAAGAAAAAAATAATATATTCTACTTTCTAGACACACAAAAAAGGGCGCTTCCATAACGCCCTTTATAATTTAGAGTTGCATTTTCCCTTACAGCCTTTATAATTAAAAAAACAAACCCCTCCAGCAAAAACTGCTGAAAGGGTATGCCTTAAAAGAAAGTATATTAACTTATTAAAAATTAATTTGCTTTTGTGTAGGTGATTTCGATTTTATTTATAAAAATACTATCGGTGCCTGTATTACAAATAGTAACTTTTGAACCATTGATTTTATATAACCCTACAGCGTTTTCTGATGTAGTAGAAGTATCTTCTGTAACTGCGTTAGTAACAGTACCATCATCCGGATTAACTGTCGGATCATCTCCTGCAACAATCGTAGCACAACTTTTGTTTTTGCCATAAGTTATCTTAATTTCCGTAATTGTTATGCCTGTACCTTCAATTATTAAACGTGATGGATTTCCGTTTAATGCTGCGGGTTTTCTTTTATACAAACCAATATACCCGTCTGTCTTATAATTGATAGCACACTTGGTACTAGAATCTTTTTGTTGAAACGTAAATGTGAAAGGAGCCGAACTATCTACTCCAAAATATTTTTTGTCAAGTTCACCATCATCAAAATTATGATTTCCTGTCTTAGTGGCATCTCCTTTTGCTACTTTATCTGGATCTTCTAGAAAATCGCTGATAGTTAATACGGATGCATCTGCGTCTACAGTAATAGTTATCGTTCCTGTAAGAGGTTCGTCTGTACCAATTGTGTATTGTAATTCAGAGGTACCTGATACACTGGCAACAGTAAGTGTATGTGTTGCTTCATCATATGTTGAATCTCCGCTTTGAATACTATAACTAATTGTGTATCCATATAATGTTTCTGACAATTCAATTGTTTCGCCTCCAAAATAAGTATCGCTAAATAATGATTTAATCACTTTTTCAACCAAATTCTTGGCAACGTTTTGTGTAGATTCGGTAACTTTAGTCGGTTGGAAAGTATATGTACCATTGTCAATTCCAATGATACCTTCAACATCATATATACCTGTGCTATCTACTGTAACTTTTAGGTTATAATCATCATATTTGATTGTTTTGTTATCAGAAGTTACAAAGTTTATTCCATCAAAATAAACCCCATTTAGTTTTACAAAAACGGAAACCAAATCTTCATAATTCGGTTCAGCACTATTTACTACGTCTGCGATATCTCTTGCAGCGATAGGTGTTCCACCAGGAATGATTTCAACTTTCTCCGTATTTTTCAATTCATATAAACCCTTATAGATATCAAGTTCACCATAAATTTTAATTTTTGTTCCTATAGCAAATTTGCCGCCTTCATTGAAATCGGCTGCAGTAAATGTACCTGAAGGAAGACCATAAATACAATATCCGTATCCTTCGTCGTCTTGAATGAACATATTACCATATTTTGTGTTATAAACATAGGTAATCGTTCCTTCAACAAATAATTTAGCGCCCTTTGATGCGGCAAGCCACTCAGCATGTGTTACTGCATCGAAAGTTGTACATACTTGATATTCGTCTAATGTAATTTCTATTGGGTTTTCACCTTCAACTGTTACAGTTGCGACTAAAGTGAATGTTTGAATTGCATCTGTCGGAGTAACTGTTAATACACCTGTTTCACCATTAATTACTGCTCCTGCAGAACCTACACCCAATGCCCAAGAAATAGTTGTATCAGGGAAAGAGTCAAATGAAGTCGGTAATTCTACTTCTTTTGTTTCCGTAATCATCGTATTTAAATCCAAACAATTTTTAACAACATCTTCAATATATTCTACTTGTTCTTCTTTCGTAAATGGAACAATAGATAAAACGTGTCCTCTTGGCTTTTTTGAAGTACTTACAGAATTAACGACAAATCTAACTTTTACCGTTTGATTTACATAATCTTCAATAACATCATTATAATGATATGTTTTAACATTTTCAGCCGTTATACTTCCGCTGAAATATAAATTCATATAGTTAGAAGCGTTGGTTGGATCTTGTATTTTATAATTATTATATCCGTCCATGCCGATTGTCGTTACAAACTCATAAACATTTCCTACAGATGCACTACCAAGTGCGATAACTTCAGAAACGGTCTTATCTTTTACTACGGTTGTCCAATCCGCTGTAGCATTCGCATTTAAAATGGATAAGTTGCTTGGATTGGAAATTTGAGCAGCACTATTATATTCGGCTCTTGTACCACTAAAGTAAACTTCATTTCCTACCTCTACTTGGGCTGCCGTTTGAGAACCAAATACATAAATTGTTCCCGTAGCATCAGTTATATAGAATCCTTGTTTTGTTTCCGGTTGTGAGCCTTGACTATTTCCATAAAGGAATCCCGTAACTACACCACGTGCATATACAGGGGAATTGACATCCAATGCTTTAATAGCGGCCACCGTCTTGGATTCATCTACTAATTTTTCAACTGTAACCGTAAATGTCTTTGTTTTAGATACAGATCCGGATACGGCTGTTGCGGTAAGCGTTACTGTTGCATCTGCTCCCGTAAAGGCTGGTCTTGTAACTGTGGCAGATCCACCTGAAATAGAGATTACATCAGGGTTGCTGGAAGCCCAAGAAATAGTTACACCACCTACTGCAGAAGTGGTTAATGTGAAATTAGAGTTTTGTTTTGCGTCAACACTTAATGTGCTTAACGCATTATCCACCTTTTCTTCATCATCGTTGTCAGCCGGTTGTTGAGGGGTTGGTGGATTTTCCGGTTCTTTCGTCTTGTCTTTTTTACAAGAAGTTAAACCCATAATAGCTCCTAATCCACAAAATCCGGTTAAAAGTAAAGTTAATACCTTTTTTGTTTTCATTTTTTCTCCTTTTCTTTTTTTAATTTATTTGATTAAGTATTTTCATACGTTAATCCTAATTAAACTTCTTTTACTTCATTAACAACAGTTCCATTTTGATTCCTATTGCCAATGACAATTTGATAACTCGGATAACTCTTAGGTAATTGAATATCCGGTTCTAAATAAATACCCATAATACCAATAACTTCATACGTCTTTCCTTCTGCGAAAGAAGCATAATCATATGGTGGGTTGATGGTTCCGTTAATTCTTACTTCCAAATGATTGATACTTGGATAATAATTAGAATAATCGATTAAAGAAGATAAACTTTCCATTCCCGGAATTACCTTATTATTTTGTAAAGAGAAGGATCCATCTTTGGATTGGCTACCCTTATTGCCACAATAAATCGTCGTTTTAACCAATTTTCCCATTAACGCTTTTATATCTTCTTCTGTTTCATTTCCCGTCATAACAATCGGCTCAGGCATAGGCACCTTTTCGTTTGGATCAGTAACCTTAGTAAAGGTTTCTTCTTTAAATTCAACGCCGGACATCTGATATTGACCGCCATATTCACATAACCGACCTCTAATCCTAATCGTATCTCCTACATTAAACATATCTTCAATAGACGCCCCGTCTATACCCATATATACATATAATGCTTTACCGTTTTTATCTTGCATATAGAAGTTATTTCCCACAAACCGAGTAATGACTCCCGTTAATTCAACAAATGTTCCTTTTTCAATTAACGTTTCCATTCTTTCATACGCTTCAGTAATAGATAAAGATGTTGGTGCTTTATTGTAGTCGAAATTCGGATCTACTTCTCCTTGAATACGAATCTTCTTTCCGGTTCTACTCATTCTATTATCCGCTTCAAAGAATACTTCATTAATCGTCATAGAACCAAATCTCTTTTCTTCCTCTCCGAAAGAATTCTTTACCACATTATATCTTTCGTATAAAATCGGCTCATTTGTTTTATTTGCATTATATAAATATCTTTTAGAACTAATACTTGTCGCATACGTATAGCACTCTTCAATCATATCCAACTGATAAGACCGATATTGTGTCAAATCTTCCGGATTTCCTCCGTCCGGACAATACCATACCAACGCCAACCAACGAGTTGCATTCGAATCCAACCGATCGATATATCCTTTTTCAGCATCAAAATCCGGTAAATCCGTAGCGTCTACAATAATACCTTCGGCATTCATTAATAACTGAGAACCATATTTAGAAGCCGCTTTACCCCAAGGTTGAATACTAGAAGTAGATTCATTCGTATCGATTCCCAAAAACCGAATCGTAACGTACGGATAAGATTTTCCGGCTACCGTATATGTATCTTTTTCTGAACCATTCAAATGAAATACCGCCGTATCTCCATCTGTAACTTTTTTCAATTTTAATTTAGCCACTTTATCTGTAATAAAGTTACCTTCTAATTTACCCTCTGCGTTTTTATTTACTGTTGTTCCTGTATCGGAAAACCGAACCTTATCTGAAAAATAATGATCAATATCCGTTGCCGGAACATCAAAATATTGTTTTTCTTCCTGCGGTTTTTCTTCTTTTTTACAACTTACTACTGTAAATAATCCGAAAAACGCTAAAAATAATCCAATTAACTTTTTCATATTATTTCCCCGTCTTTATTCGTTCTTTATCCGCAATTTGTCCAACTCAGCATAGAAATTCGTCATTGCCTGATCATATGTCTTGTTATAAATATACATATCTTGAATAATCGTACTTGCATTATCTCTTACAATAGATGAACCGGAAAATGCCGGATCGGTATAGAAATAATCTGCTTGAGCAAAAGCCGCATTGATTGCTTTAGCAACATCACCTGTAAATATATTATTTTCATCGGCCAACATTGCCTTAAACGTATCTGAATTTCTGGCAGATTGTCTTACTGGTAAATATCCTGTTTCCTTAGAGAAATATTCTGTATTCTTCGTATTACATAAATACTTAATCAACATCCAAGCCGCCAATCTGGTTCTATTATTAGAATTTGCAGTTAAAATCGCCAAATTTGTTCCTTGTTGAATAACCGCTTGTGTTCCATCTGTATAAGATTTCTGTGGAATACCTGTAGCCTTTAAATAATACCCTTTCGCCGTATTATTCTTTATACCGGCGGTAGAACCGATAGAAATAAAAGATTGTAAATTGACTAACAATTTTGATCCATAATTTTGATTTACCTTTGCAGGGAATTGGAACAATTTTGCTTTGGCTTTATCAAGAAAATAATTTTGTGCTTCCCTATTCTTCTCATTTTTAGCCGTAACAACACCTTCGCCGTTCTCATTGATTCGTGTATAAGCACCTTCACCGCCCCATTGACGACTCACTGTAATAAAGAAGTTGGCTTCACTATCTATAAATACCGGATATTCCATATCCTTATGTACCTTATAATCGGCATTCTTATAAGAATATCCCAACGAATTCTTATGATCTAAAATATATTGAGAAACATCAAAAACCTGTTCCCAAGTTGGTTTAGACCATTTTCCTTCGCTATCCAAATATCCCTTTTCTTCCAAAATCGGATCTACTATATTTGAATTATAAACCATAATCTCCGTTGATTTATTAAAAGGAATACCTGCCACTTGTGTCTTTCCGTTAATCAACATTTGATTTTCTGCCCAATAAGAAGGAATAAAATCATTGGAATCCTTTGTTACCCCTTCTAACGCAATAGCAGAATCCTTTGCGTAAACAAATTCGTCCAACGGTAACAAAATATCATTTTTAATATAATCCGCAAAATGATCCGGATAACCCAAAATCATTGTAGGAATTGCATTAGAACTTGTTCCCAAGTTAACAGCCGAACGTAATCCGTCATATCCGCCACCCTTATTTACAAGGTTAACGTCAATATTATACCCTTGATCTTTCATTTCGGTTTCAAAATTCTCACACAACGTCTCCAACGCCGGTGAAATCGCATCTCCGAAAGAATGCCAAAACTCAACTACGATTGGCTCGCTTGTTCCCTTAATGTCGTTCAAAGAAAGCACTTCAAACTCTTCTCCCGCATTTTCAACCTGTTTCTTACCGCAAGAACTTAAAGCGAATACGCTACAAGCCGAAACGGCAGCCAATGCCACTCCAAAAATTTTTTTCTTCATTTTTTTCTTCTCCTTTTTATCCTTTTATACCAGCACGGGATACCCCACGCATAATATACTTCTTAAATATGATAAACGCAATCAAAAGCGGTAAAGACACCATAGTTGCCGCCGCCATAATTTGGTTGGACGTTTCTCCACCCGTATCTGAACTAAATAGCGACATAATACCATCGGTTACCAACTTCATATTTCTTCCGCTTGATACCGTTCTCGGCCAAATATACGCATTCCAAGAACCAATCATAGAAAGAATCGTAATCGTAATAATAGACGGTTTGGCAATCGGGATCATAACTTTAAACAAATATTTAAAATCGGAATTCCCATCTACCTTTGCCGCATAGTACAACTCGTCCGGAATTTGTTTGAAATTCTGTCGTAAAAAGAATGTATAAAATACACTTGCCGTAAACGGAATAATTAATGCCGTATAAGAATCCATCCAGCCCAATTTAGATACTGTAGTAAAATTGGTAATAATCATCATTTCTCCCGGAATCATCATCGTAGATAACAATATTGTAAAAATCAATTCTCTTCCCTTAAAAGATAATCTCGCAAAAGCGAACGCCGCCAATATTGTAATAACAACAGAGATAACCGTTGTAAAAATACCTACAATCAACGTATTAAACATATATCGGAATAAAATGATATTATGTGAATTAAATAACTGTTGAAAATTCTTCCAAGTGAATTCTTTCGGATATAACGTGGCAGGAATCTTAACCAATTCCTCGTCGCCCTTTAAAGCGGTAGCCAACATCCAATAAAACGGAATCAACGTAAATAACGCAACCAACACCAAAAACAAATAAATCAAAACATACCGAATAACTCGTTTTACCTTATATTTTCTAACTTCTTTTTCGTCTTTAAAATACATCTCTTGCATAACGCTTCACCTCTTAATAATGAACTCTCTTTTTATTGTAAAGCATTTGGAATCCCGTAACGATCAAAATGAAAACAAATAGAACAACCGCCGCTGCCGCCGCAGTAGACAAGTTCTCCGTCGCTCCACCAGACGTTACCGTATTAAAGAACTTATAAATATATCCGACTGCCGTCATAAACGTTCCTTCGCTTCCGTTACCCATATTCTCTCCGAATAACGCAACAATGGAAGAATATGCCTTCAACGCTCCAATCATAGAAGTTATGGTGATATATAACACCATCGGAGATAACAACGGCAACGTAATCTTTCTAAATACTCTAGATTTAGACGCACCATCAATCTGAGCCGCTTGATAATATTGCTTGTCGATTCCCTGAATACCGGATACAAACACCAAAATCTTAAATGCCAATCCGTTCCAAATCGAATAAATCGTAATAACCGTAAGACCTGCCCAAACTGGAATATGTGCCGCCGTTCCTGTCCAAGAAACCGGATTAACACCAAACCACCCCAGCATCGTATTGATAAGACCATATGGCATCGGTGAAAAAATCGTTGCGAAAACCATACCGAACGCAATACTATTGGTTACATACGGCAAGAAAAAGATTGTTTGAAATACACCCTGTAATTTTTTTATAGAACATAAAGCCACAGAAACCAAAAGGGCTATAATAATAGATAACGGTACCGATATAATAACCATTAAACAAGTCATACCCAAAGAAGTCCAAAACTTCATATCTTTTAAAACCATTGTATAAGAATCAAACCCGAAACTTCCGTAACTTACTTTTATAAAATTATAATGAGGGAAAAACGATATAAGAATTGTATTGATTATCGGATAGAAAGTAAAGACGCCCAGAATGATTAGCATCGGTGCTAAAGCAATCACTGCCTTCCACCCATCTTTTTTCCATTCTAGCATTATTTTATTCTCCTTCCGTCCTTATCGAAAATAAAATATCTTTCCAAATCAAACATCACTTCTTTTCCGTTTTCCACATCTACTGAAGAAGGAATAACGGCTTTAAACGTTTGATTCTCTACACCTGGCAAACCGAAAATAACAGTTTTATCCCTACCGATATATTCGATAAACTCAATATCCATTTTATATTTTCCTGTAGGAGATACCTTAAAGAACTCCGGTCGAATACCAATATGAACCTCTTGTCCTTCCAACTCTTCCGCATTAAAATCTTCCAAACTCTGTTCTCCGAAAAAAATCTTTCCATATTCAACAACAGCCGGAACAATATTAATCGGCGGTGTTCCCAAGAATTTCGCAACAAATTCATTGGCAGGCTCATTATACACATTTTGTGGCTTTCCGATTTGTTGAATTACACCGAAATTCATAACGACAATCTCGTCGGAAATACTCATCGCTTCTTCCTGATCATGTGTAACGAAAATCGTTGTTATCCCCGTCGTCCGCTGGATTCTCTTTATTTCTTCTCTTGTTTGTAAACGAAGTCTTGCGTCCAAATTGGATAACGGTTCGTCCAACAATAACACGTCCGGCATCTTAACCAACGCTCTGGCAATAGCAACTCTCTGTTGTTGTCCGCCGGATAACTGACTCGGTTTTCGATTCATTAACATTTCAATCCCGACCAACTGGGCCATTTTATATGCTTTTTCATATGCTTCTTTTTGTTTTTCCTTACGACTTATCAATGGAAACATAATATTTTCCGCAACCGTCAAATGCGGATATAACGCATAATTTTGAAACACAAGTCCAATTCCTCTTTTTTCCGGCGGAAGTTCCGTTACTTCCTTATCCCCGAAAAAAATCTGCCCTTCCGTCGGTCTATGCAATCCCGCAATCATATACAACGTCGTTGACTTTCCACAACCGGAAGGTCCCAACAACCCTATCAATTTTCCATCAGGAATATCAATATTGATATGGTCGACTGCCACAACTTTGTCGGCTTTATCCTTTTTCCGTTTTCCTTGTTTGTCGAACTCTTTAGTCAAGTTCACCATTTTGACTTCCATTATCTTTTTCCTCCACTCCGTTATCTTAGATAATATTCTTGATACATATAGGTATCTACAAATTTTTTATTTGCTTCTCCACTTACTTTATTTCCATTCATATCATTATATCCTCGCTTCGCACCCAAACCCGTTACCGTCGGATTAGCCGTTCCGTCGTCGGAAATATGAATCGTACCCATTGTTCCATTAAAATAATATTGTTTACTTTTTTGAATTTGAGGCGTATTCAATATCCATCGAACAAACCCCGGTCTTGGGTGTTGATATACCGTTTCTCCATTTTTACTATGATCACAAGGACTATCTTGATTTACAATCGCTGCCGAAGAAACACAAATTTTCGGATTCAAATAATTCAATAAAGTCGTATTATTGGATTGATATGACGTCGCTCCATGATGGGCGGCTTTATATACCGTTATATCTTTTAAATCTTCTTCCATTAACGCATTGGTAAACAACCCTTGAAGTTCTCCTGCCAAATCCCCCGTATATAAATAGGTTGTATCTTTAAATGTCAATTTCACCACCACAGAAAAATCATTTTCGGCATTACTCTGTTGTTTGGTTAAAACCGTTCCTTTCGGAACATATTGATTGGTATCTATCACTTCCAAAGACAAATCCTCAGAAAACATATATTGCCGAGAAGCCCCATTCTGTTCCCTTACACATTCATAAGCCGAATAATATGTCGCTCCTTTTCCAATAAACCGATTTCTCTCCTGTTGATATTCCAAACAATTATTATCCTCATATCCAAAATCAATGATTAACGCAATCTCTTCAATCGAAGATAACGCCCCATTCCCAAATCCGCCCAAATGATCGGCATGTCCGTGTGTTCCAATCAACACATCTAATTTCTTATCCGTACAATATTCGTTCAACATTGTTCTTACATTGGCTCCATCTTGGTATTGCCCTGCGTCAATTAACATATCAAAATCACCCGATTTGATATATATGGCATCACCATATTCATAGACCATCTCAATAACATAAGAATCCAACGTATCAGCAGTATCTACCATAAACGTTTTATCTTCTCCGTCGTCAATTTGTTTTTTCGCAAACGGCTCGAAAGAAAAAGTAACAACTCGGAATACACTCTTATAATAAGAACCATAAACCATCGATAAATCAAAAGTTATAGATTCAATCTCATTCTCATTAAATAAAATACTTACAGGAAGAATAGAAGGATTATATGCATAATGTGTATTAAAATCCAAATTTACGTTATTCATTAAAACATCAAAATCCGAAACATCTACGCCTGTAATGTTTTTATATGCCTTTGTTCCATCAAAAGAAAAATCCTTAAAAGAAAATAATGTCGAAAAACCAACGGTTCTATAAACATCATTCGCATTATTAAAAGATAATTTATCATTATCCGTTTCAAAAGAATAATAATAATTTAACTTTTTTTGAATGATACTTCCTTTCTTCTGTCCACATTGAATAACAGAATATGTATATTTATCATTCCAATCCACATCTGTCGTCCTTGTGGCAGACAAAGAATTCCCATCTTTATCTATAATGGTGGTTTCTTCTTTCATCGTCAAAGTTTCTTTATCCGCATACTTTTTCAACATCGTATAAAATTGTTTTTGTTGTTCTAGCGTACTCGGAGTTTGAGGTTCTGTCGTACTTGGTGTTTGAGGGTTGGATTTTTCCGAATCCCAATCACACCCGACAAGTTCCATTCCGCAAAATAACAAAAATAAAAATATGAGTATCTTTTTCATCAAATTTCCTCTTTTTTTCTATATTGATGTAATTATATTTTATCAATATTTATCGAATAAGTAAACAAAAAAAGCCTTTTTTACCGAAAATTTATAAAAATATTACAAAATATAATATCTTTATTAAATTTTATATAAAATCATAATCAAAAAAAAGGAAATTTTTGGATTCTTTTTGTAAACAAAAAGGAACTGTAAAATATCATTAAAACCAAAAATAACATTTCACAGTTCTTTTTTTATGAAAATAACATAAATTTCATTTTATTTTCAATAATTTTACCTTTATTATATATATTGTTAGAGTAGATCCTGAATAATTCACTCTATAATTAAGAGAAATTACTTCCGATAAGTTATCGCAACAAACTCGAAGGTAGAGTAATTTTTCAGTCTTTATTATAAAAACAATCCAGTTCTTTTTTTAATTCATAAGAATTTCCAACCCATTTTTTATTTTTCCAATGTGGTGGCATCAATGACATATACAAAGAATCCGAAAACCGCTCGTCCAACAATACCGCAATCCCTCTGTCCGTTGCACTGCGAATCACTCTTCCTACCGCTTGTATAACCTTTGTAAATCCGGGATAAACATAAGCATAATCAAATCCTTTATGGTATTGTTGTTGAAAATAATCCTTTAAAATATTATTTTCATCACATATCATAGGTAACCCCACTCCGACGATAATTACTCCACTTAATGCGTCGCCCATAAAATCAATACCTTCCGAAAAAACACCACCCATAACGAAAAATCCAACTTTTATATTTGTAGTAGTCTTAAATTTTTCTATGATTTCCTGTCTTTCGTCATCAGTCATTGTGTTGGTTTGAATAATACATTCATATGGAGGATTTTCTATACAATCCGTAACCATTTTCAAATATTGATACGAAGGAAAATACACGATATAATTCCCTTTTCCTGATTTTGTTACACATTCGATACTCTCCAAAATCGTATCAATCGAATACTTTCTGTTTTTATATTTGGTAGAAATTCGATCATGAATAATAATATCCAAATTCTCTGTAGGAAACGGCGATGGCAATTCCAAATATTTACCGATACCCTTTGTCAATAAATTACAATGGTATTCAATCGGATATAACGTAGCCGAAAAAAACACGATTCCATGAATGGATTGTTGAATAATTTGTAATAAATAATCCGAAGCGTCTAAACAAAATAAATGAACTTCTATTTGATCTTCTATACATTTAACCAACATTCTATGATTTGCAGAATAAATCTCAGATATCGTATTAAATTCCAGCAATTTAAAATATATTTCCATTACTTCATCTTTATTGGAAATCTTTTTATTTTCATCAAAAATTTGATCACATTTGAGTGTGATTTGTTTTATAATCGCACCCAAATCCAAATCCTGTGTCAAACTGCAATAAACCGCCTCTTCTTTTACCTTCGGACGATATGTATCCAATAATTCTATCGCCTTATTACAATCCGAACGAATAGAAGGTTTTAATCCCGTCAATCTTGCCCTCAATATACGAATATCCGTTTCCGACAAAATCGCCGAATACATCTCTTTGCTTCTAGAAATCAAATTATGAGCCTCGTCTACCAACACTTTCGGCTGATACGATTGTTCCTGAAAATAACGAATTAATTGAGCATGAGGATCGAAAACGTAATTATAATCCGCAATGACCAAATCACAAAAATAAGAAATATATAAACTAAACTCAAACGCACAAACCGTATGTCGATTCGCTACCTTTAATATGGTATCTTTATCCAATAGATCTTCTTCCACAAAAATATCCATCGTCGCTTCTTTTAATCGATCAAAATATCCTAAGGCAAACGGACACTCTTCGGGATTACAATTTTTTAATCCCGCATTACATATCTTTCTCTTGGCAACCAAATCGATGGTTTTCATCTTTAATCCTTTTTCTTTTAAAATCTTTACGGCATCAACCGGTGCGTTCTTTCCGCTTCCTTTCGCCGTCAAATAAAACAATTTTTCCTTTTTTTTCAACGTTTTCAACGCCGAAAATAACGTCGCCATCGTCTTTCCAATTCCCGTTGGGGCAATTACATACAATATCTCATTATTCGATAACGCTTGAAACGTCGCTTTCATTAAATCTCTTTGCCCTTCTCGTTGTTGTGAAAAAGGAAAAGTAATCTCTTTGATTGTCTTTTCTTTTTGTTTTTCGCTTTCTTCCAATATATTTAAAAAAGACAAATATTGTTCCAAAACCGAAAAAGTAAACTCTTCTAAATCCTCTGTCTTTACTACCCAATCCAAACTTTTTACTTCATAATCCACGACACTCACATACGTCAATCGTAAATGAACACAATCCATTTGATGTTCCAAAGCATATAAATATCCATATATTTTTAATTGAGCGAGATGTTCCTTATGATACTCTGCCGTTATTTCATCTAATTCTTTCGTCGTGGATTTTATTTCTTCGATTATAATCTCCGA
>CANQDJ010000005.1 GCA_947592005.1 uncultured Anaeroplasma sp. | reverse complement strand
CTTTCTTTCATGTATGGTTTAACAATAGATATGGTTTAACCATAATTAAGAAAGAAAATAAACCTATCCTTTAACATATCCTTTTTCCCCCTTCATATAATAAATAGTAAGAAAAAGGCAAAATTTTAAAAATAAAATGATATTTATGTCGTTTTCATTCATTTTCATAAGAAAATAGTATATTTTAATTTTTAGACACAAAAAAAGAGACTGTGTGAAACCTACTTTATTAGTTCGGTTCACAGTCTCTTTTTATTTCAAAAACGCTATAAAAAATAAAATAAACAAAAGTGCCATTATCGCATATAAAACAAATCCGATAATAAAGCCCAATTTATAACTTCTCGCCGTATTCGGCATCTCTTTTCGTAAACAAAGGAACATAATCAACCCCAATACCGGGAAAAACGCACCCAATACCGTATATCCCGCATTGGATATATCTTTCTTTTCCCAAGAAATTTGCGTGGAATTATCCGTAAAATATTCATAATGATTGATAGACGCTCCACAATTACTACAGAACTTAGATTCTTCTGTTACTTCATGACCACAATTCGGACAATACATTTAATTCACTCCTTTTTGATAATTATATAACACCATTCGGGCAAATTCACGACCGCATCGCATGGCTTCCACAACCGTTTTCGCACCCAAATGAATATCTCCGCCGGTATAAATACCATCTATATTGGTTTTCAAATTCTCTGCACATATATAATTATAATCCGTTTTTAATATTTTTGCATCAAATATATTTTCGGGAATCTGTCCGATAGCGGAAATAATAAACTGACAAGGAATTTCCACATATTGTTGTGTCCCGATTGGTTTTCTTCTTCCGGAAGCGTCCGCTTCCCCCAATTCCATTATTTCACATTTCATTGCTGTAACACAATCTTCTCCTATTACGGCAACCGGATTGGTTAAAAAACGAAATTCAACCCCTTCGGCTTGGGCTTCGGCAATCTCATGTCTTGTGGCAGGAGCCTCCTCCAAACTTCTTCTATACACAATCATAACCTTTTCCGCTCCCAAACGAACCGCACTTCTTGCGGCGTCCATTGCCACATTTCCCGCTCCTACGACAAGTACCGTTCCATATAATTTTGGCAAACTTCCTTGATTCAATTTAACCGCATAATTTACTTTTTTCAAAAAATCCAAAGCGTCCATTACCTGTAAAAGATTCTCATTGGGTATTCCCAATTTACGAACTTTGGTTAATCCAATCGCCACAAAAACATAATCGTATGATTCTTTTAATTTCAAAATATCCGATTCCATCATCTTTTTGCCGAAATAAAAATTCGCACCCAATTCTTTTACTTCCTCAACAATTTGAACCACTTCTTTATACCCCAATCGATAAGACGGTATTCCGTAAGTCATAACACCGCCCGCTACCGCTTCTTGTTCATAAATATCGACAGAAAAGCCATAAGACAATAATTCTTTGGCTGCAGAAAGTCCTGCAGGGCCTGCCCCTATTACGGCAATCTTATACGATTTCTTTTCTTGTTTTTCTTTGATTATCTTTTCTCTTGTCTGAACATATCGCTCCAATTTACCGATTGGTATCGGTTGATTTTTATGATTTAAAACACAATGCCCAACACATTGATTTTCATGAGGACATACCAAAGAACAAATAGGAGATAAAGACGAACATTCCGCAATAATCTTTGCCGCTTCTTCTATATGATTTTGTTTCAATTCGAAAATAAAATCCCGAATTCTCATATTGGTAGGACACCCTTTTTGACAAAGAGGATTCTTACAAGATAAACAACGTTTCGCTTCAACAATGGCTTCTTCTTCCGTTAAATCCTTTGGTGCATTCCATTCCCTTTCCATATTATTCTCCTTTATACGCATTCGCTATTAATTTCGCATCACATAACGCAATCGCCAAACAAGCCTCCAACACAACCATTGCCCGTAATATAATTGCCGAATCATGACGTCCTTCTATTTTTAAAGATTCTACTTTTTTTGTTTCGAAATTAAACGTTTCCTGACAAACTCCTATAGAAGAAGTCGGTTTGACAAAAACACGAACTTCAATGGCATTGCCATTCGAAATTCCCCCATTGATTCCTCCGCTATGATTCGTTTTTGTCTTTCCGAATTCGTCTATGATACAATCATTAAACGCACTCCCCATTCGATCAACTCCTCGAAAACCCAAACCAAATTCAACACCTTTTACTCCTCCTACCGAAAATAAAAGATGTGAAATCGTCGATTCCAAAGAATCAAAATAAGGCTCTCCCAATCCGATATCAACCCCCGTCGCTTTCAACGACACAATTCCTCCGATACTATCGTTTTGTTCTATCACTTTATCCAATATATCGGAAAACCGATTCGGATCTTCACAACCACCCAAATTGACCAACTTCGTTTCAAACTGCACAGTTTTCAATATCTTTTTGGCAACAACTCCCGCACTGACAAGACCCAATGTCAATCTTCCGGAAAAATGACCTCCACCTCGATAATCTTGAAAATCGTTATATTTGACTTTCGCCGTGAAATCGGCATGAGAAGGTCTTGGGTGAGAAACCAAATTAGAGTAATCTTTACTGATGGTATTGGTATTCAAAAACCGAATTAATATAGGCATACCTGTTGTATATCCGTTAAACACTCCGGATTCTATTATTATTTCATCGGGCTCTATCCGATTCGTAGTCCCTTTTAATCCCGCTTTTCTTCTCTTTAAATCCGTTGTAAAATCTTCTTCCTTTAACGCAATACCACATGGTACACCATCTAACAAAATACCAACCGAATTCCCATGGCTTTCTCCGAATATATTTAATTGAAATAATCTTCCGATATGGTTCATAATAAATCTCCTATCCTTTTTAATAAATCCCGAGAAGAATACAGTTTTTTATTTTGCCATATTTCTTCCGCTTTTATCGCTTGCCCTACCAGCATATCCAATCCATTCATAGTAGAATCCGCCTTCTTCAACAATACCGTTTGAAGCGGATTAAAAATAATATCCATTACATACTTTGCCTTTTGAATAACCTTATCTGTAACCGGACATTCTTCCACATTCGGATACATTCCAATCGGTGTGGTATTTACCAACACATCTATTTGTTCCTCTTCCAAACGTCGATAAGAAATCATATCTTCATTTTTAGGATTGCGGGAAACATATCGAACATATCCCCCTAAATCCTTTAAAGCCTTATATACTGCCAAAGCCGCTCCGCCTGTTCCCAACACAAAACAATGTTTTCCTTTTACCTCGATATTATAATTTAGAACCGACTGATAAAATCCAAAATAATCCGTATTATATCCAATGATTTTCCCATGAACCAAGGCAATGGTATTTACACTGCCAATCGCCTCTGCCTCTTCAGATAATTCATCTAAATACTTTATAATTTCTTTCTTATACGGAATGGTAACATTCAATCCGGAAAACTCTTTTTTCCTTAATCGTTCTATAACATCGCCCAATTCTTCTTCTTTTACTTCCAATAATTCATATTCCGCACAAATATCAAAATCCTTATATATTTCCCTATGAATCATAGGAGAAAAACTATGCGATAACTGTTTCCCGATTAATGCATATCGTTTCATTTTATTTTATCCTTTTGATATTCTTTGGAAGCATTCAAAACACCTTCAAAAAATATAGCATAATATTTTTCCAAATCAGGGCGATTCAATAAAGATAAATTTTTCTTTTTCAATTCTTGTTCCCGCTTTTCATCTAATATCGGCAAATGATTCTCTTTTTTATATTCCGCTACCATCGCACCGGCAGACATACGCAAAATAAATAAATCAATCATTTCCTTATCTACGCTATTTATAATTTCTCTTGCCTCTTCCAATTTAGTTTTCATATATAATATCACCGCCAATAGATTCAAAAACTTCCCAAAAATTCGGATACGACTTCGATACACATTCCGCATTCAATATACGAATATTTCCCGTCGCTTTTATAGAGGCCATCGCCAATGCCATAGCGACACGATGATCGTTATGCGAATCCACCGTTCCACCCTTTAAACTCTTTACTCCGACTATACTCATTCCATCGGGAAACTCCACAATATTCGCTCCGAGTTTTTCCAATTCTTCTTTCATACATGTAATTCTATCACATTCTTTTATTCTCAACCGAGAAGCATGAACAAATTCCGTAACCCCTTCGCTTAATGCAGCCAACACCGTCAAAGCCGGTCCCAAATCGGGAGATTGCGAAAAATCAATCACACACCCCTTGGTTTTCTTCGGTAAAGCCTTTAATCTTTCTTTTTCATACCCGATCTTTCCGCCAAACGCTGTTATATCTTCCAATATCTTTTTATCTCCTTGAAGAGAATTCATATTCATTGCCGAAAGTTCGATATTCGCTCCCAACGTATCCGCCACCAAAAAGAATGCGGATTGAGAAAAATCTCCTTCTACCGTAATATCACACGCTTTATACTTCTGATTTCCCCGTATATAAAATTCTCTATAGCCTTTATTCTCTATTTCAATTCCGAAATTCTTTAACATATCCAACGTTAAGTCCACATATCCCACAGATTCCAATTTGGTGGTAACCTCAACTACACTATCCCCGTTTAAAAGTGGTAAAGCATACAACAACCCCGTTATAAACTGAGAGGAAATATCTCCTTGAATTCTATATCTTCCGGATTTTAATCCTCCTTTTACTTCCAATGGCAAATCATTTTGTTGTTTATGATATTCTATTCCCTGTTCATCAAAAATCTTAAAATATGGTTCCAAAGGTCTTTTAACCAAATTATTCTTACCGATAAACGTAATCGGTTCTCCACATACCAAAGCGATAGGAATCATAAACCGAATCGTAGATCCGGATTCATTGGCATCAATTACCGATTTTACTCTTCGAACCGGACTTCCGCAAATTTCCAAAAAATCTTTATGTTCCGTAATCTCTGCCCCACAAGCCCGCATCGCTTCTATCGTAGCGAGAATATCTTTAGAATACAAAATATTCGATACAATACTCTTTCCTTCCGCCAAAGAAGCGGCTATAATCGCTCTATGAGATAAAGACTTAGATGGAGGAATTTGAACATTCCCTTCTAATTTTTTAGGTTTAATTATCACATTCATAGAATCTCTCCTTTATCTGTGATTCGGTAATCGGATAAATCTTACATTCCCCCAAATGCGTTAAAAAAATAAAATGAACAATTCCCGCAATATTCTTCTTATCCAATACCGTATCTTTTAAATATTCTCTATAATCATACTCCTCTATCGGTAAATGATAGATTTGTAATATCTGTTTTAATTCCGGATAACAAGAAGAATCCGTAATTTTTAAATCCATTCCCATTCGAACCGCCATCAACATTCCAATCGCTACAGCCTCTCCATGTTTATATCCGTATTTTAATTCAATGGCATGGCCAAACGTATGACCGAAATTCAACGTCATTCGCTCCTTTAAATCGAACTCGTCCTTTTCTACTACCTTTTTCTTTACAGACAAACTCTCATATATAATCGTTTCGTCGATTTTGGGTTTATCCTTTAACTTCATCAACAACGCTCTATTTCCAATCGCTCCGTGTTTAATCAATTCTCCCATACCATTATTCATTTCTCGATCATTTAGCGTATCCAACGTTTTCGGATCAATACATACCATAATCGGTTGTTTAAACACACCCAAAATATTCTTTCTATCGGCAAAATCAATTCCCGTCTTTCCGCCAATAGAAGAATCCATTTGGCTCAATAAAGTCGTCGGAACATTCACATACGGAATCCCCCGATATATCGTTCCGGCTATAAAACCACACAAATCCCCGATTACACCACCGCCCAATGCCAACAGTAAATCGTTTCGACGGATTCCTTTATTCAAAAATTCTTCACAAACCTTTGTGTAAGTCATAATACTCTTGGAATTTTCTCCGTTAGGGACAACCACATAATCCACTTCGTATTTTTTCTTCAATTCATTTATCACTTTATCCAAATAAAGATTTTTAACAATATCATCTGTTAAAATAAATATTTTTTTATTCGAATAAACTTGTTCTAAATAAAAACAAAGATGGGAAAGCAAACCATCTTCAATTATAATAGTATAGGAATTATCCTTTAATTGAATCTCTAATTTTTTCACTTTTCCATCTCTCTTCTCTTTTTCGCAGACGCTATGAATATTGTTTTTAATGCTTCTTTATCCTTTTGTATCAAAGCCGTTTGAATTTCATTTAACTTCTCTTCAAAATGACGAATATGATCTAAAAGATACTCCCGATTTTCCAAAAAAAGTTCACTCCATAATCTTTCATTGATCTCAGCGATTCTCGTTAAATCCCGATAGGAATCCCCAATAAAATTCTTCGTTTCCATATCTTCATCGCTATTTACCAATGCCACCGCTATCGCATGCGTCAACTGACTGGTAAATCCTATCATTTTATCGTGTCGATCTATAGAAATAACCGTTATTTTGGAAAAACCCAAATCTTTTCCCAATCCTTTTAAAAATTCCACAATAGATTTCGGTGTCCTATCCAACGGCGTAATCAAAAAATTAGCACCTTCGAATACACATTCTTCCGAATAAGAAATCCCTACCTTTTCTTTTCCGGCCATCGGGTGATGGGAACAATATATTGCCGGTTCGGCAAGCACTGTCGCTTGTTCCACAAAAGAAGATTTAACTCCACATACATCGGTAATATATTGATTCTTTTTAAAATATTTTCGATACGTTTCCAAAAAATGTAAAATGGCCTGAGGATAAATACCTAAAATAATACAATCACATTGTTCAATATATTTTTTCGGATCGGTACTGCCTTCCAAAATATACTGTTTCTTCTCGGCATACGAAATAGCCTCCGAATCAATATCACACCCATATACTTCATACTTTTTTTGACTTAACCGATATGCATACGCCCCGCCTATCAAACCCAATCCTACAATCAAAACTTTCATACTTACATCTTCTTATCTACGATTGGGGCAATCAACCGTAACTTTTTCATCATCGTATCAAACCGTTTCGGTTTTAAACTTTGGGCACCATCGCATAACGCACATTCCGGATTATTATGAACTTCAACAATAATTCCGTCCGCTCCAACCGCAAGTGCGGCCTGAGAAAGTCCTTCCACCATACTCCATTTTCCGGCAGAATGCGATGGATCGATTATAACCGGCAAATGAGATAATTCTTTTATTGCCAAAACGGCGGATAAATCCAACGTGTTTCTCGTATATTTTTCAAAAGTCCGTATTCCCCGTTCACATAAAATAACTTTTTCGTTACCACCTGCCATAATATATTCGGCAGCCATTAACCATTCTTCAATCGTAGCTGATAATCCTCTTTTTAAAAGAATCGGTTTATCTATCTTTCCCAAAGCCTTTAATAAATGGAAATTCTGCATATTTCTGGCACCAACCTGAATAATATCCACATCTTTAACATATTTATCAATCATATCTTCCGACATAATCTCCGTTATAATCGGCAATCCTGTTTCTTCTTTGGCTTCTTTCAACAATTCCAAGCCTTCCAATTCCAACCCCTGAAAAGCATACGGAGAAGTTCTCGGTTTAAACGCTCCTCCTCTTAAAACATTCGCTCCACTCGCTTTTACATCTTTGGCGATGCTTACTATTTGATCGTGATTTTCTACAGAACAAGGTCCCGCCATAACGGTAAATGTTCCTCCACCTATCTGAACCCCTTTAACATGAATAACAGTAGGTTCAGGGTGAAATATCTTAGACGCCTTTTTATAAGGAGATTGAATACGAGTAATTTCTTCTACTCCCGGAATAGAATACAACGTTCTTTCATCTATTTTCGAAGTATCTCCAACAACACCGATTACCTTAAACGTTTCTCCCGAAATATCTTTGACTTGAAACCCCATATTCGTAATAGTTTCTTTTAAATGTTCAAACTCTTCATCGGTCGTAGTTTGTTTTGCCCGAATAATCATAATTTCACTCTTCTTTCTGCGTAAAATCTTTTAGTTTATTATAATAATGATACCATATTTCCATCTTTTTTCAAGAAAAACTACTTGCTTTGATCATTTTTCAAAATATATCCGACTCCTACCGCATACTTACCGACTTGAACACCCACAGCCGGTGGGATAGAATAAGATTTTATCTTTTTAAACGAAGAATTTAAACGTAACAAAGAATTTTCCAAATGATGAATATATTTCGAAGTTTTATCTGTATATAATATAAACGGTATATCTTGTTCATTCATTTCTCTTCCCAATATTTCGAATAATTGATCATAACTTTCCGTTTTCTTCTCTTTTATTACCGGTAATAATTTTCCCTTTTCCAATTCCAAAATACTTCCCGCTTTATAATTCTTATTATGAATTTCATCTTTATATTTCGGAGTAAAAAAATATATTTTATGATTCTTTTTTAAAAAATCCAATCTTGAAAAAACCTCTTCCGTTTCCAAACCTTGTTCAAAAGCGGTATTCGCCTCCAATGCCATATAAGCCAAAGGATAACAACAAGTATTGGAATTATAAATTTCACACTCTATATCTTCATTTTCAGTTATGGCAATAGAAATAGGAATATATAAATCACTAAATTCCTTGGCGGATAAAATAAAAAGTATTCTTCCATATCCTTCTTCTTTTGCCAAAGTAATATACATCGATATTTTAGAATAATTTTGCGAAACCGCCGTAACTTTTACATTCGTATCCATTCGATAACGATTATAAAAAGCGTCCGCTGTAACATCGGAATAATCTTCATATTCCTCTTCGTCCGACAATTTTAAAATGATTGGTATTGTCCCAATAGACGTAGGGTGCGGAATATAATCGATTCCCGAATTACTACAAACATATATTTTGGTTTTCATTTCTATCACCTGTTTCCATTATATCATACCAACCCAAAAATCCAAAGGATTTTATCCCTTGGATTTCTTTAATAATTCTTTATATTGACTATCATACATATCTTTATACTGCAGACAATCCTGATATAAGGAATCATGATTTCCACGACCGACAATTTGTCCTTTATCCAAAACAATAATTTCATCGGCATTTTTAATCGTAGAAAGCCTATGGGCAATAATAAAAGTCGTTCTACCTTTGGAAACAATATCCATTGCGTGCTTGATTTGCTCTTCCGTTTCCGAATCAATATTCGCTGTCGCCTCGTCCAACACCAAAATCTTGGGATTCCTCAATAAAATTCTAGCAAAAGAAATCAGTTGTTTCTCGCCCAAAGAAAGATTTTCCCCTCTAAAACTAATCGGCATATAAATTCCATATTCCGATTTATCCAACATATATCCCGCTCCGACCGCTTTTAATACATCGATAACTTGTTCATCGCTATAACAATCTCTTTCCATCGTAATATTGGATTTAATCGTTCCCGCAAATAAAGCCGGAGTTTGAAGAACGATACCAAGATTCTTTCGATAAGACGCTTTATTATATCTTTGAATGTCGATTCCATCAACACATAAAGATCCTTCTTGATAATCATTATACCGCAACAACAAATTCATCATAGAAGATTTACCACTACCTGTATGCCCAACAATTCCTATGGTTTTACCGGCATCAACATGTAAATTAATGTCATTCAATACATATTTATCTTCCACATACGCAAAGCGAATATGCTTAAAATCAACCGTTCCTTCTATCTGTTGTGGGGCTTCTTCTCCATCTAAAATCTTAGAATCATTCGCTTCATCGATAAACATATATACTCGTGTTGCCCCAACCATAGAATCCTCTAATTCATTCAAATTGTTAAAAATAGCGTTAACAGGGTTAATCATTTTATCCAAATTCTCACTGAAAGCCGAAATCAATCCAACGCTTATGGTAACTCCCCCTGCGGATATAGAAGAAAATCCCAGAAACAATAATAATCCAATCTCTGCCAACCGTTTAATAAAAGACAACAATTCCCAACCGAAATAATTATTGATCGTATTCGCTTTTCGGTCATTATGAACATACCTTCTTACCAACGAACGATAATCTTCCAACATATTTTCTTCTTGATTAAAATCTTGAATAATCAACGCTCCGGTAATCAACTCATTTAACTTTCCTGTAATCTGTGACCCCGTTTCCCTCAATTCCACATAATATTTATGCACTTTCCTTCGATAAACGGTAATCCATAAAGATAGAATAGGAAC
Organism: uncultured Anaeroplasma sp.; assembly: GCA_947592005.1. Lineage (GTDB taxonomy): Bacteria > Bacillota_I > Bacilli_A > Acholeplasmatales > Anaeroplasmataceae > Anaeroplasma. The sequence continues at coordinate 51,962 of CANQDJ010000005.1, read as the reverse complement.
TAATATCAAAATCAACAATCCCAACATCGGCTCCAAAATGATAACACCTATATAAATAATAACTATATTCAACAACGCATTAAAAATAGAAAACATCGTCATATAAAACGTTCGAACACCCGCACTATCCGAAGTAATCTTAGCGACAATCTTTCCATCAGGTTCCAAAGAATAATAATCTACCGGCAAATAATCTATTTTCCGAATCGCTTCTTCCCGAATGGTCTTTTCAATATGCATACCCGTCAACGTATTCAAATATTGGAAAGCGTATCGACTTAATACCATAATTATCGTAATACCGGCATAAATCAATAAAGCATATACGATTTTAATATATTGGTGAGAAGGTAAAAAATCATCTAAAATCCGCTTGGTTATAAACGGAGTAATGGCAGTTAAAACGGCAATGATAAAACTAAATAAAACCGTTATTAAAAACAATTTTTTCTCTTTGAATATATAAGGAAGCGTCTTTCGAAATAATGTGGATTTCGATAATATTTCTTGTTTCTTGGCCATATTATTTTCCCTCCTTTGTATTCATTTGTTGAGAAATAAACTGCGTATAATACCAACCCTTTAAATCCATAAGTTGTTGATGCGTACCACGCTCTATAATCTTTCCTTTATCCAAAACGATAATTTCATCGGCATGCATAACCGCAGATAACCGATGGGCAACGATAATATTCGTTTTTCGCTTTCGATAATTCTTTAATGTCTGAATAATATTTGATTCTGTTTTTCCATCTACCGCCGATAAAGAATCGTCCAACACCAAAACATCGGCATCTTTTAAAAACGCTCTCGCTATTGCCAATCTTTGTTTCTGACCACCCGATAAGGTTACCCCATATTCCCCAACAATCGTATCCAATCCTTGAGGTAAATTTTCAATATCTTTGGCAAAATCCGCTAAAGCGATTGCCTGTTCTATCTCTTCTTCCGAAGCCGATGACGCACCGATAGCCACATTTCTTTCTACACTTCTCGAAAACAAAATATGTTCTTGGGGAACATAACCCACTCTACTTCTAACCGTTTCTTGTTCAAAACTTTCAATCGGCATATCATTGATAAATAACGATCCCTCACAAATCGGTAATTGCCGAACCAACTGCCTTACCAAAGTCGATTTACCACTTCCCGTATGTCCGACAATTCCTATAGTTTGACCTTCTTTGATTTTCAAATTGATATGACTTAAAACATCACTTGTATCCCCTTGATACCGGAAAGAAAAATCTTTAAACTCAATCTCTCTTACTTCTTGTAATTCTGACGCATCTTGACTATCCACCACTACGCTTTTTGAGTGATAAACCTCATTCAATCGATCGGCAGAAATCAAAGATTGATAGAAATTATTCAACATATTTCCTATATTGGTTAACGGAGATTGGAATAAATTCAAATAAATGACAAATTGTAATAAATTGGCAAGATTGATTTGTTCCAAAGAATAAAAATACGCTCCTAGTCCATAACAAATAATCATAGATACGGCAACGATAGATTGAAACATCGGTTGAAAAACAACATTGATTTTTAAATTCGCTTTCTCCACCTCATACGCTTCTTGAGAATATTTTAAATTCTTTTGATAATTTTCTTCTTCTTTCGAAAACGCCCGAATCGTTCGAACATTCGTAATACTTTCTAAAATCACATTTCCCATTTCACTGTTCTTTTCTCTTACCAATTTCCAATTTCTTTTCACTTTTGCCCGTAAAAAGAAATTCGCAAAAAAGATACAAGTAAGCGGTATAAAACAACATACAGCCAATAAAGGGTGGATAAACGACATCGCAATAAACGTTACAATGACCGTCAAAGTTTCAACAAAAATATTTAAAAGACGATTCCCTCCGCTAAATTTTACCGTATTGACATCACCCAACGCTCGAGTAAGCAAATCTCCGGATTGAAATTTTTCAAAAAAAGTAGCGTCTTGAACCAAAATATTTTCCATATAACGAACTTGTAAAGCATAATAAAGCGTTGTAGTTAATCGATTTTGAGCCACTCTTTTCGAACTTGCGACAATATAAATTCCCAAAACAGTAATCAAATAAGGAATCATAATCGTATAAATCAAAAAATTTTTAGATAACTCATTATTCTCAATTCCCGATGCCAAGCGACCTGTTAATGTAGCCGGAATCAAATTGATTAAAGTCAACGTTATTCCCAAAACCAAAACCAATATATATCTATACCAGTTCTTTTTTATAAACCAACCCATACTCTTGACAAATTTGAACATATTTCTCACACTCTTTGTTTTTATTATAATTCCTATATTTTATTTTTTAAAGGAAAAAGTATCACTAAAAAGAAAGAAAAAAAGAAATCCGAAAATTAGATTTTCGGACCACTTATATTCTTTTTGATTTTAAAAGTTCAATTTCTTCTTTATACCCTTCCAATTCATTCGGCGTTTCCAAATAAAAAGGCAAATCCCTTAACTTCGGGTGATTGATGATTCGAAGAATGGCTTCTAACCCTATCGTTCCTTGTCCTATTTTCTCATGGCGATCCTTATTGGACGCAAACGGCATTTTCGAATCATTCAAATGAATCGCCTTCAACCGATCTAATCCTATAATCGCATCAAATTCTTTTAAAACATCGTCCAAATGATTCACAATATCATATCCTGCCGAATAAACATGACAAGTATCCAAACATACACCCAATTTATCTTTTAATTTTACTTTCGAAATAATTTCGGCTATCTCCTCAAAACTTCTGCCGATTTCGCTCCCTTTTCCTGCCATACATTCTAAAACAACGGTAGTCTTCATATCTTCATATAATACTTCATTCAAAACTTCCGCAATTTCGGCAATTCCAATTTCCACTCCCCGTCCGGTATGACTACCCGGATGAAAATTATAATATGCGTGAGGAAAATGTTCCAACATAGCGATATCCTCTTTAAAACATCTTCTAGCAAAATCTCTCGTATCCGGCTTTGCCGAACAAGCATTTAAAGTATATGGAGCATGGCATAATAAAGTTTCGATATGATTTTGTTCAGCATAAATCATAAAATCGTCAAAATCTTTTTGATTCCAAGCCCTCATTCCTCCGCCTTGCGGATTCCTAGAAAAATATTGAAACACATTACCACCGATAGACACAATCTCTTTTCCGGCACTTAAAAATCCATTGCTGATGGATAAATGACACCCTATTTTAAACATTTTTTTTCAAACCTACTTTCTTTTTTTATAATTCCAATTCTTTCTATATTTAATAGAAAGGAGAAATCGAGCGGAATTTTTTTTAAATTCATAAACTCTTTGATACCCTTTATTTATCCATAAAAAACCATATTTTTCTTCAACAGGCACCGTATAATAATTAAAATGAATCTTATTTAACTCTCCGATAATTTGATAAGAATTCGTTAAATTATATTTTATCAATTTGTTATTTCTTAAATAATAAAGATGATTTATTATACAAAAAGCCTGCCTAGAAATAAAATAATCCGTAACTTCTTCTGTTGTTTGAAAAGATAAAATCCGACAATCAAATCCCGGAATTGATTCTTGAAGATTATATCCCTTTTTTAACACTGCCATAATAAAACAAGAAGTTAATTTACTAGTAAGAACCGATAAAATCTTTTCAATCCGATAGTTATATAAATTCAATAAAGAATGCTCTAAAATAATAGATATTTCATCACTGAAACAATATCCGAATTTAATTTGCGGATAACATTTTATAAATTCTTCGGTAGCAGAAGAAAAAATCGTTTGAAATATTTTTTTATTCTCGGATTTCGAAGATAACTTTTTAGCCATATGTACTCCGTCAAAACGAGCGATATAAATATGATTTTTATCTAATATCTTATTAAATTTTTCTTCGGTTATTTTATATTTTTCATTTTCTGTTATTATTTGATTATACGAGTAATTCATAGTATTATCCTTAAAATTATATTATTTTTTATAATATCATATTTCTATAAAAAAGACAAATTTTTACGAATAAAAAGAAAATAGAATCCATTTTTCTCTATTTCTTTGAAAAATAAAAAATGCTATATACCGAAAGATACATAGCATTTTTCTTTATTGTTTTTAATTTTTACTTATTCGGAAACTCTCTATTCGCAAGTGCCATATAATTTGCATATCGCTTTTGAGCGTCCTTTAAATTCCACTCAAGAAGTTCTTGAGCCTTTTCCGGATTTACCTTAACTAATTGAGCATATCTTCCTTCATTCATTAAGAAGTCATTGTATTTTGACCAATCTGGTTCTTTAGAATCCATTGTGAATGGGTTCTTTCCTTCTTTAGCCAAGTCCGGATTGTATCTGAATGTAGGCCAATATCCGCATTCTGTTGCCTTCTTAGCCTCCATTTGTGACATAAATAATCCTTTCTTAATGTTATGAGCAATACATGGTGCATAACAAATTACAATAGATGGACCATGATAAGCCTCTGCCTCTTTCAACGCTTTAATTACTTGATTTTGATTATATCCATGAGAAATTGTCGCTACATAGACATGACCATAAGACATTGCGATAGAAGCCAAATCCTTTTTGAAAGTCGGTTTTCCTGCGGCAGCAAACTTCGCAATCGCACCGGTTCTTGAAGACTTAGATGCTTGACCACCGGTATTAGAATAAACTTCAGTATCTACAACCAAAATATTGACATCTTGATTATTGGCAATCACATGATCTAATCCACCATACCCGATATCATAAGCCCAACCATCACCACCGATAATCCATTGAGAAACCTTAACCAAATAATCCTTCAATGATAAAATCTCTTTTGCGTATGGAGCATGGATTTTTTCCATTGCGGCTACAATCTTCGGTGCCAATTCTTTCGTTTTTTCACCATCAGCACGATTTTCAATCCAATCGGTACATAATTGTTGTACATCGGCAGGCATTTCTTCTTTATTCAAAGCCATTACGGTTTGAATTCTATCTCTTAAAGTTTCTACTGCCATTCTCATACCAAATCCAAATTCCGCATTATCCTCAAACAAAGAGTTTGCCCATGCTGGTCCACGACCTTCTGCGTTAGTCGTATATGGGCTAGACGGATAAGAACCGGAATAAATAGAGGTACAACCTGTTGCGTTGGCAACCATCATTCTATCGCCGAATAATTGAGAAACAGCCTTAACATACGGAGTTTCACCACAACCGCCACAGGCTCCGGAGAATTCAAATAACGGTTTAGAAAATTGAACATTCTTTGCGTTGTTTGTTCCGGCAATATCGCCTTTATAAGAAACATGATCATAGAAGTAAGCACAAGTTTCTGCTTCTTTATTTTCACGAGATTGTGCCATAGTATGAGAAGTCAATGCAGGAGATTTCGTTTTTGTTCCATCTTCTGCTGTCTTAGGCTTGCCAGGACATACCGTCAAACATACACCGCAACCCGTACAATCCAATGTGGAAATTTGTAATGTGTATTTATAATCCTTAAATCCTGTAGCAGGTAAAAATTTTGCTTCGGCAGGTGCATTGTTAACTTCTTCTTCCGTACATAAGAACGGACGAATACAAGCATGTGGACATACAAATGCACATTGATTACATTGAATACAGTTATCTGGATTCCATAGAGGTACATCTGTCGCAACACCACGCTTTTCATAAGCGGCTGTTCCTTGTGGCATATGACAATCATCACCATATTTTGCAAATGCGGATAATGGTAAAGAATCACCTTTGATAGAATTGATTACATCGGAAATCTCTCTAACGAATTCAGGTCTTGACATATCTACTTTCTTAACTTCGTCTTTCAAATTAGCCCATTCCGGTTTAACTTCTACTTCTACCAATCTTGAGCCACCCATATCGATTGCCTTATGGTTTTGATCAACCAATTCTTGACCTTTTCTTAAATAAGTCTTTGTAGCAAATTCTTTCATATGCTCTTTTGCTTCTTCATAATCCATAATTTGTTCATTTAATTTGAAGAATGCAGATTGCATAATGGTATTAACACCTAAGCCCGGACGGAACCCACATTCTCTTGCGGCAGCATTTGCGGCAATTATGTAGAATTTCGCATGCTTTTGGGCTAAGATTCTCTTATAACTATTCGGTAAACGTTGTTCGATATGATCCTTATCTACAACTGTATTCAATAAGAACGTACCACCATCACGTAAACCGGAAATCATATCAAATTTATCTAAATATGCATCTAGTGAACAAGATACGAAATGTGGTTGATTTACTAAGTAAGTAGAACGAATCGGTTTTTTAGAGAAACGTAAATGCAAACGAGTAGAACCACCGGATTTCTTAGAGTCATATGCTGCATAACTTTGTGAATAGTAAGAAGTGTAATCTCCTACAATCTTAGAAATGTTTTTACATGCTCCAACCGTTCCATCTGAACCCAAACCGAAGAATAACAATTCGGTCGTTGTAGGATCGGCAACATCGATACTCTTGCCAAGAGGTAAAGATGTATGATCGATATCATCTTCGATACCAACTACGAAATGATCCATAGGCTTTTTATTCTTTAAGTTTGTAAATACGGCATTTACCATATCCGGAGTAGTATCTTTAGAAGATAAACCATACCGTCCACCAACGATAACCGGAGCATTGTTCATTCCATAGTATACGGATTTAACATCTAAGCATAAAGGCTCGTATAATGCACCTTGTTCAATCGTTCTATCCAATACTGCGATTTTCTTTACTGTTTTAGGCATTGCCGCCAAAAATCTCTTCGTGTCAAAAGGACGATAAACATGAACTTTAACAATACCAACCTTTTCTCCTTTGGCAGTTAAATAATCAATAACCTCTTCTGCACATTGCGTAACAGAACCCATTGCTACGATTACATATTCAGCATCTTTTGCTCCATAATAATCGAATGCTTTATAGGTACGTCCGGTTACTTTTCCAATTTCAGCCATATATTTTTCCGCAACATCTACAACATCGGCATATTTTTTGGCTTGTAATTCTCTTGTTTGGAAATAAACATCATCATTTTGTGCCGTACCACGAGTTTTCGGATGAGCCGGATTTAATGCGTTGCTTCTAAATTTAGCCACCGCATCTCGATCCAATAACTTATCGAATACCTCATAATCGATAGGATGAATCGTATTTACCTCATGAGATGTTCTAAAACCATCAAAGAAGTGTAAGAATGGAATACTTGTCTTAATCGCCGTCAAGTGTGCAACACCGGCTAAATCCATAACTTCTTGGACAGAACCGGAACACAACATAGCGAAGCCGGTTTGACGACAAGCCATTACGTCTTGATGATCACCGAAAATAGATAGAGATTGTGCCGCAAGTGTACGTGCAGAAACATGAATTACTCCTGGTAAACATTCTCCCGCAATCTTATACATATTCGGAATTTTTAATAACAATCCCTGAGAAGCCGTATAAGTTGTTGTTAATGCTCCTGCTTGTAAAGAACCGTGAACTGTTCCGGCTGCTCCACCTTCAGATTGCATTTCTACAACTCGAACAGGCATTCCGAAAAGATTTTTCTTTCCCTGAGAAGCCCATTCATCCGTATATTCCGCCATTGGTGAAGATGGGGTAATCGGATAAATACCGGCAACCTCAGTAAAGGCATAAGAGGAATATGCTGCAGCATAGTTTCCGTCTATTGCCATTCTTTTAATTTCATTGCTCATTTTTTCCCTCCTAATGAGTTTAAATATTTTGTCAATATCTATTATAAAACTTTTAATAAAAATAATCAATAACTATCCCTTTGTAAAACCTATCATTTTTATAATATCTTATAAAAAAACAAAGAAAAAACCTTCCAAACAGAGTCATTCAAAACGGAAATAATTCCCTGCTCGGAAAGTTTTTTAATTTACTTTTGAAACCAGTTCAATATAATACAAATTCGCCGTATCGGCCTTGGTTATTTCATGTTCTCCCACTGTCAAATCCAAAGTAATAATTCCATCGACAGCCGTATATTTTTTGTCATCTATTTTAATATTTCCACTCTTTTCAATTAAAACAAGATAAATCGTCATTTCCTCTTCAATCTTGAATTTAATACTAGTGGAACTTTCCATTTTTAAACATTTGGTAAGAACCAAATCCTTATACGTTACCGTACCCTTACTGGTTGACGTATTGCCGGTTATAGAAAATAAAGTACTATTCTTATCATCGGTTGTAAAGTTATGAACTACAGATCCACTGATACTAGGGTTCGTCGGTTTTTCCGGTTCTTCTTCTGTATTTCCACCCGTTGAACCGGACTCTTCTACATTCCCCGTTCCAATCGTTAAAACCAAGGATTTATAATTAACAATGTACTCTTTCAATCCCGAAATAACACTATAATTCTCATCTTCCGCATCATCGAAATTCCAAGAAACATCTCCACCATTCATACGTCCCGCATATTTCTTAACGATTTCCACAACATTTTCCGGATCATCGATATCTTCCGGATTCACTCCCAAATCATAATCGGCACTTGTATCAAAATTATTATATATGGTTCCGCCCCCTACTGTTCGGAACGAATCGGCAATAATTTCATCTCTATACGTTGCCAAATATGCATCAAAACTTGTTGCGTTTCCACTTGTCGTTCCTAAATCGGAATTGGCATAAATCAAACTATGTGCTCCGATAATTTTATTATTGTAGGCCTTAATCATACCTCCCGATTCACCAGAAAAAGTACCCTTTCCTAACAAATCTGTTCCTTGTAAAGAAGACATCATCGGATTCTTACATTTTCTAAAACAATTTGCCTCTACAAAAGCCGAACTTCCATTGGTTACACCTACACCATATTTGGAATTTCCATCAAAATAATTATTATAAATATGGACGGAAGCCTTCCGAATTCTTGGGTGTCTGGAATCCGAATGATCAAACCAATTATGGTGATACGTTACCAAAAATTCTTCACTGTCGCCCATTCTGCATAAAGAACATTTTCCCGAATCCCAAAAATGAACATAAGATACTGTAATATATGTTGATTTACCCTTAATATCTACCGAACCATCTCCTTTGGCTTGATCGGCATCTCCACCGGTTGAGCCATAGAAAATATCCAAATTATGAACCCAAATATTACAGTTATTGGTATCTATTGAAACACCATCGTCCATAAAAGCCATTATTGCGAAATTTCTAAATTCCACATTCGCACAATTTCGAATTAAAAATCCAAAACCATGAATGGTGGCATCTTCTCCGATGCCTTCAATAGTAATATTCATTTCCGAATAAGCCGCTGCCCCTTTTACTTGAAGCCCTTCTTCACTACTGGATATGCTATCCAAATCCGCTAAAGAAACTTTTCCGATAATTCTAAAACACAAAATATCGCCACTCGTTCCCTTTTTCTGTTTGGCATTTAAAATCGCTTGAAAACCAACAACCGTTTGACCATTGACTCTTGCCTGACAAGTCTTAGCCGTTTTGGAAGTAATATAAATTACTTGGGCATTTTCTTTTAACGTACCATCGTCATTATACGCACCGGAAGCCGTTTTAACCGGCGATTTCGAAGAAAACGCAAAGCCGGAACGATTATGAGAAACCACCGTTACATTTCTTTCGGCATAAATATCCGCTTCTTTCCCTTCGTCTACCGGAATAACTTTTAAAGTATATTCGCCTTCCTTCAAACCCAAAACATCGGCACGCATATATTCTTTATATCCTCGAATCAACATATCATCGATTCTTTTATATGTGGAAGAATTCTTACTTTTATAATAGACATTATAAGAATCCGCCCCATCTACCCGTTTCCATTCTATATATGCAGATTCCAAATATCCTTCCACTTCTAGCACTTCTACTTGATCATTTGGATCGATTGGTTTCACTTCCGGCGTATTGGGTTCCCCTGTGTTTCCGCCACCGCCAGGGGTGTTCGAGCCTTCTGTATTTCCTGTGTCACCGCTACTAGGGGTATTCGGGCCTTCTATATTTCCTGTATCGCCACTACTAGGGGTGTTGGTATTACCAGTATTATTCTCCGGTTCTTGTGGCTCTTGAGGTTCGGGAACTTCCGGTGTAACAGGATCTGTTTGTTGTTTATTTCGACAAGATGTAATCGTTAAAAATAGAAAACAACTTATCATGAAGAAAAACATTCTTTTTCTCATAAAATCACTCCAAAATTAATGCAAAAATATTTAATGATGTATCCTTTCCGATGGTATGTTCTCCTGCTTGAATGGTTATTCTTAAAACTCCATCTGCATCTACTGTTTGAGAAACATTATCAATTTTAATTTTAGCACCACTTGCCGCATCGGTTACAATCACAAGTGTTCTTGTCGTAGTCGTATTAAACCGAATGGTAGTAGAACTTTCCATCTTCATTGCTTTAGTATACGTTTTTCCATTATACTCTTTAGATAATGACTTGCTACTCAAATTTCCTTCAATAGTAAATATATCGTCCGTCAAACCATTCTCAAATGTTTTTTCGTGAACGGTAGAGGCAAGTTCATTATACTTTTGTCTTGCAGAAAGAAGCGTATCGTAATTATCGATTAATCCTTGCTCTACTGTGCTTAAGGAAGCATACATCTCTTCCGCTTCAACAATGATTTGTCCTGAAGAAAGGGTAACCGTTTGAATAGAATCAATCAACTTCTTGGTGTATGTAACCTTTATTTGAGATAATTTTTCTGTTTCCGTAATTTGATTTTGTTGATCGTTGGTTAAAGCATTAAATGCTTGAATTGCCGCTTTCATAGAAGCCATATCATTTAAATCCGCTTCTTGAATTTGATTATTTACTTCCATTATTTCTTCTAAAGTTCTATAATCTTGTTCTGCCTTTAACAAAACATTATAATTGGTTATTAAATTCTTTTGCTCTTCCGTCAATGCATCATATTCCGCACGAGCCAATTCAATCGCATCTTTGCTATCTAATGTAACGACACCAATCGCTTCAATCTTATCTATACAAGATTGAACTGCAAAGGAAGAAAATGCCGTTTCCGCAGTCACTAATATATCATAATTAGAAATAACAACCATAGAATCAATACTCTTTAAATACTCATATTCCCTACGGGCTAATTGAATAGCCGCTCCACTAGAAGCATCTACCGTTCCAATTAAAGAAATATAATTTTCAACTTGAGCTTTTCCTAACGCAACATATTCATTCAACGCCGAAACAACTCGGGTATTATCGACTTCATTTTGTAAATCTTTACCCAATGCTTCATACGCATTCATTGCGTCTTTGATAAGAGCATAACAATCTTTATCATATGTAATCGTCGACGGAATCAAAGAAACTTTTGTGTTATACTCCTCTAATTTCCTTTGTTTTAATTCATCAGAATCATATTTCTCAAATTCCAATTTCGTAAGCACTGTTTCTTTATCTTTTTGGAAGGAAGTTATAAAATAAATTCCCGGCTCTAAAACAACACTACCACTTCCGGAAAGAAGCAAATCTCCTTTGGAAGATACTAAATATCCTGTCGAATATCCATTAACAGATGCCGACAATTCGATTGTAACTGTAGCGTATTCTTCTAATTTGAATGTTACACCTTGACCTTTAAACTTACAAGAATTAGAGTCAAAACCTGAAATATTATAAAAATAAATATTATCTTTTATCGATGTTCCTTTTACAGAAGCGAAAGGTGCTACAAATTTAGTATCGGATAAAACAACCGCACTTTCAGGAGTAACCTCATTTGCTTCGGTTTTTAACCCCAAAGAAGTTCCATCTAACTCCGTTCGGAATAATGACCCCGAATATTTTAAACATTCTTCTCTCGCTACCACAGCCGATGTCAAATAACAATCCGATTTGCCGTTGACGGAATCGTAATAGAAAATATTCGGATTTGTATCAAAAGAAGAATAATCTATCCCTTTGAAAGCATATTTACATGTATTACTTACAGTAGTGGTTCTTTCCGTAACTTCCGTTGCTCCAACCGGCTTTTGATAACAAGATACATAAATATTTCCATAACACTTGGCTACCCCGCCGCCTTCACCTGTTTCAAATACTTGTTTTGCTCCATCAAAATAATTATTTTCGGAATACATAAACGCATTTGCTCGTAAAGAAGAAACATAACTAGGACTACTTTCCATTCCTACGGTTGAATGAATACGACTCGCTGTCTTTGTTGATGCCTTACCATCAGCCGTAACCAAATTATTATAAAAATGAACATTAGAATTACGAACAAGCGGAATTCTCGAACCGCAATTATACCATATATTATGATGCATAGATATATTATATTGTAAAGACGTACTGGAAGATCCAAATAAATTTGTTTTATGACAATATTCAAAATAACAATAAGATAATGTAAAATTAAAACCACGTTTAAAATCACAAGATCCATCGCCTTCTGCTTTATCCGATTCGGCAGGTTTTGCCGAATATCCTGGGAAAAAGGTACAATGATGAACCCAACAATTCTTCACAGGGGCAGTTATTTCCGAATTTACATTACTTGATAATTGAACGCCTTCCATACCTACCGCATCTTCGGCATTATTAACGAAAGTCAAATTCCGAACTTCAAAATTTTTACCCCGTTCCCCTGTGGTTTCACTTGCCATAAAATGAAAACCCCAGCCATCGATAATGGCATCATTTCCGACACCTTCTAAAGTAACATTTCGTAAATCTTTCATACGAGCCATATGCCCGTTATCTCCTTCACTTCCGCCTTCATTCAAAGAATCATACGCCGTACAGCCTTCCGGAGTAGTAACCGTACCAACGAAACGGAACACAATCGGGTGATTTTCCACTACACTATATAATCCCAATGTCTTCCCAGAGGCAGAATATGTATTTCCAGGATTTCCTTTGGAATCTTTCTTTGTATATTGGGCATTGTTTAACCACCAACCGATACTTGTAGCCTTTTTATTTCCCCAATCCGGTCCCGGAACTTGAAACATATATTGTTGTAATTGAGGGATATCGCCCATTATCGTATCCTTGTTTTCTTCTGTTACATAAACAACAATAGCGTCATCTTTTAATGTTCCGTCGTCTTTATACGCTCCAACACCTTCCGTATATTTAAAATGAGCATATCCGGAACGATCATATTCTTTTACATTAACAATACAAGTACTTGGTTTAGCATTACTTTCCATTCCTGCTATAACAGGAACAATCTTAATTCTATATTCTCCTTTTGCCAATCCAAACAAATCAGCACGAACAACAGAAGAAAGATTTCGTATATAAACGGATTTAGAATCCAATAATTTAAAATTACCATCTTTGGTATCCGCAATATAAACATTATATGTCGCTGTATTTACTTGCGATTTCTCAAATTCCACATAAGCGGCCTCATTATAACCACCATAACTCTTAATCTTGATTTCCCCTTGCGTGACAGATTCTCCATCACTCGGTTTTGAAGGATTTTGTTCATTCTCCTTATCGGTGTTACCACTCGTGTTTCCTTCGTTTCCTGTGTTTTCGTTATCGGTATTTCCACTTGTGTTGCCACTCGTGTTTCCTTCATCTTCCTTATCGGTATTATCGTTGGTATTTTCCTCACTTTCATTACCATTCGAATCGCTTGGTTCCGTCGGTATTTGTGGTTCATCTTTCGGTTCTTCTTGTTTATATCGACAAGATGTAATCGATACCAACCCAAATATTAAAAATAAAAATAAAAACAATTTTTTTAACTTCATATTACTCTCCTTTAAAGGCAAACAGAAGGAATGATTTTCAAATAAACAAAATCATTCCTTTGTTATATTTTGTTACTTCTTATTCTGTAGGATTCATTGATACAGTTTCAACAACTGAAATAGATTTATCCAAATTTGTATATGTAATTCTTACTTTATACGTTGTAGCCGTAATAGATTCTTCTTCAATCGGTGATTCAAATTCTGTATCAGATTCCGCAAATAATTGAATTACTAATGAAGAATCTGTTCCGCTCAAAGTTTTTGTCTTTTCTCCTTCTAAATTCAAAGTGATTTGAATTGCTTCTTTTAACGCAAGAAGCGTTGTAAAATCAGAACCTGTAATCTCGGCTGTAATAGATAAGACTTTATATTCAACATCTTGAACTTCCATATCTTCTAACGTAATACTACCAATCTTATGTTCCATAGTATCAAAAGTAATGGTATAGGTATCCGCAACATCTAACGTAATCATCATCGTCTTATTTGACCAATTATGAGGAGTATATGATTGTTCAAATGTGGAAGTTGAATTGGTTATCGTAAATGACCGATCTGTAGAAGTACTTGTATAAACAAATGTTATTTTAGCGTTTGCAGAATTTGTCGTAAATGTTATAGTCCCACCTCCGTTAAAAGATAAGTACCCGCTCTTAGAATATTTACACTTCGTTACGCTGGTAAACGTTAAGAAATCATCGGTTCCTGCCTTCGTTCCGGCCGTTATTGTTGTATCTTTTGATTCTCCGCTATGTATCTTTCCATCAAATGATTTTGTGCATGGAGCCAATTCACTCAGTGTGGTTACCGGTTTATTATTGTATTCAATTTCTTCCGCATCGGTCCTGATATTTTCTAAACTTTCCGTAGTAATCGCATTTACTTCATCTACCGTTGTAGCGGAATCTACAGATTCTATTAATGCTTGATATGCTGTATTAAATGCTTCTAAATTATACTCTTGTGAATAATTTGATAAATTATCATTATAATACTGTTGAATAGAATCCTTTTTATCTATTTTAGCCTGATCCAAGTCGCTTAACACTTCACTCATATCTTCTATTGCTTGTTCTTTAATTGAATTGATTTGAATGGCATAGGCATTATAACTATCTTGAGAAACAGAACTTTCTGCTCGTGCCGCAGTTAATATGCCATCTAATTGTTCACACGCTTGTTCTTTGATTTGAGTCAATTCCGTACCATTTGTTGTATAATTCGTTGCCACATCATAAACAGTATAAATTTCTTCTAACTCTTCTTTGGCAGAAGTTACTTCTGCTTCTACCATATCCAAATAATCCGGATTCGCAATCGCATAATCTAATTTTTCTTTTAATGTAGTAAGTTTCGTTACCAAATCGGAATTTACACGAGTTTTAACCACTTCTTTGGCATTTGTATATAATTCATAAGCCGAATTAATATCATCTCCATTCGCTAAAATAATGGCATTGGATGATTCTACTGCCGGTAAAGCCGTAATTGCATTTTCGATTTCCGCAACATTGGTATCAATAGTAGCATCGTCTAAAAATTGAGATAATTGAGAAATTTCGCTGATTGCTTCAACTATTTCAGCAACCGTTGTTGCCGCATTGATTTCGACTTTTATATTATCTAAAAATGCTTCAATATCACTCGCACAATACGTATATCCTGTTGCGAAAGATTCAGATGTTTGATTAATCTGTGATAGAGTTTTCTCTTTGAAAACATTAAAATCAGGATCCTGTTTTGCGATGGCAACATTATCCATTGTAATTAATTTACTTCCATTATCACTACTTACGAATTTATAACCGACAATGGCTTTCAAATGAATTGTACGATTCGCATCTCCTTCTACATATAAAGCGTAATTCGTTAAATATGGTTGTTCATTTATAGTAATCGTAACCGTATTATTTTCTATATCGAATATAAAATGTACCTTATACGTCGTCGTATCATTCGAAGCGATTTCCGTTTCCGCAGATAATGCTGATCCGCCTTTCAGTCTGAATTTAATCAAACCGCCATCGGTTCGGAACCCGAAAAATTCTTTAATTGAAGTTTCATCGTCATAAATTCCATTGAATTGTACCGGAGTCCAACTATTTCCCGAACCACTGAACTTCATTTCAAAGTAGCCTTCTACTTTACCATAAATTGCACGATCTTCACCCAAAGAAACAACCATATTGGTCGCTTTGTCTGTAGTATCTACCAATGTGGCAACTCCATTTCCCAAGCCAACATAATTAGCGGTAGCACCCTCTGGATTATTGGTATATGTATAAATACCTTTGTTTTGCCAAGTCGTATCAAACGTTTCCAAAGAATCCGTTGCCGTATAACTCTCAAAATCCTCATGCAAAACATGACCTTCATCAGCCACAAGTTTTTCATATATTGTCATATCTCTGAAAGAGGCTATAACTTTGGTATTTGCCGTAATTTTCGTTTCGGCAGTAAAATCTTCTCCACTTTCCAATTTCCAACCTAAAAATACTTTACCAGTAACCATCGGTTCCGTTGGCAACGTAACCGTAGTGTTATCTTCTACATCTTCGATAATCGTATATGTTTCCGTATTTTCGGCAGATAAATAAAATTCAACCTTCCATTTTTCTTTCGTGTCACTATCACTCGGTGTTTGGCTTCCTTCGCCACCACTTGGAGTATCACTGCCCCCCCCACTCGGTGTTTTAGCAGTCCATTTTGCATATAAAGTAGTATCTTGTGTGATTTTAGTATCAAAATCAAATGCGTTTTGGCATTCGGAATCTGTAAACCAACCACCAAAATCAAAATCCGTCTTTGTCGGATTTTCTGGTTTTGCTACTTTTCCGTCTGTATTTGTCGTCGCTTTTGCTACGGCAGTTCCCCCTTTGGAATCAAATGTAACCGTATATGTCTGTTGTTCTGTAACAGGCGGTGTTGGGTTTTCCGGTTCTGTTTTTTTCTTATCCTTTTTACAGCCGGCTATACTAAATACCATTCCTGCAACAAGAACTCCCAAAAAGATATTTTTCTTTTTCATAAAATTCCCCTTTCAAAAAATATGTTTTATGTCATATATTTTTATTATATCGTATTTATTTAGTCATTGCAATAAAAAAACGAAAACGTTTTCATCAAGCATAAGAAAAAAACGACAAAAATGCCGTTTAATCGTCTATTAATTTCAACATTTCACATTCTATTTTTCTCTTTAATTCTTTAGATGGCTCATCTAAAGGCATACGATATCTAACATCACATAATCCTAAAATATACATAATATATTTAATACCGATTGGAGATACTTCTTGGAACATAACCTGAATCAAATCCAAAAGTTTATAAAACGTCGTTCTACTGATTTCGGGATTCTTTAAAAATGAATCATAAATCAATTTAACCTCTTTTGGAAAAGCATTTCCGATAACTGAAATAACTCCGCTCGCTCCCAAAGATAGCGACAACAACATCGTTGCGTCATCTCCGCAATACAATTCAAAATTCTTTGAAGTAAAAGAAGCAATTTGAATTTGATAAGAAAAATCTCCCGATGCTTCTTTTATTCCTTTAATATTCTTATGATACGATAATGCCCGAACCACTTCAACAGGAATAGCCATACCCGTTCTTTTCGGTACATTATAAAGAACAATCGGCTTATGAACATGATCGGCAATATAGGTAAAATGCTTTAACAAACCGGAATGATTTGTTTTATTATAATACGGATTAATAACTAAAAAAGAATCAATATCCAAATCTTCATATAATTTTGCCTGTTCCACCACTTCATTTGTTATATTTGAAATAATTCCGACCATTATCTTTATATTCGGATAAACCTTATGATAAATATAATAAACAAGTTCTTTTTTCTCTTCTGTACTTAACGCTTCCGCTTCTGCGGTCGTCCCCAACAATAAAAGTCCATCTGTGCGATTTTCTAAATGGAAATCACATAATGCATCTACTTGATCATAATCGATGGAATTATTACTGTCAAAAGGCGTTACCAAAGCGACAATGCTTCCAACCATAAAAAATCACACTCCATTGTAATGTATGATTTTTCTCCATCGAGTGTGATTTATTTATTTAAAAAAATAAGAGGTCAACCCATTGACCTCATTATTTTATGCCTTTTGTACGTTCTTTGCTAATGGGCCTCTATCCCCATTCTCAATTTCAAAAGTAACTTCTTGTCCTTCTTCTAATGTTTTATAGCCATCTGCCACAATAGCACTAAAATGAACAAATACATCTTTACCTTCTTCGGATATAATAAAACCATATCCCTTTTCGGCATTAAACCATTTTACTTTCCCTTTCATATTTACTCCTTTCAAAACAATAGAATTTCTTCTATACGACAAATTATACACTATAATTCTAAAATTAACAACATTTTTCTAATATTTTTTCATTTTTTTTAAAAAATTCGGAATTTTTGATAAAAACTATTGATTTTCCTTCTCCGCTTTGATTCTCGCATCATATTTCTTGCGTTCTACGGTGTCAAGAATCCGTTTTCTTAATCGAATATGCTTAGGAGTAATTTCAACCAATTCATCATCATTAATAAACTCCAAACAATTCTCCAATGTCAAAACTCTCGGCTTTTTTAACACAACTGTCATATCCTTATTGGAAGAACGGGTATTGGTCTGTTGTTTGGCTTTTACTACATTCACCGCCAAATCCAAATCTTTATTCGCTTCACCGACAATCATTCCTTCATATATTTCTTCTCCGGGAGCGATAAACATCGTTCCTCGATCTTCCAAAGCCCCAATAGAATACGCTGTAGATTGTCCGTCTGCCATAGAAACCAACACTCCCGTTGTTCTCTCTCCAACCATAACACTTTCCATTGGACGATAATCTGAAAAACTATGATTTAAAATCCCATATCCCTTTGTCAAAGTCATAAAAGCGGTATTAAATCCAATCAATCCCCTAGACGGAATATAATAGATCAATCGAGTCTGTGTTTCTGTATTTGTCATCGTTTCCATAATTCCATGTCGATTTCCCATCATTTCAATCACATTTCCCGCACTTTCATTCGGAACATCTATCACACAATACTCATACGGTTCACATAACACACCATCTATCGTCTTCATAATAACTCTCGGTCTAGAAACTTGAAATTCATATCCTTCTCGACGCATCGTTTCAATCAAAATTCCCAAATGTAATTCTCCTCTTCCCGAAACAATCCATTCTTCCGTCGTCGGAATACGACTGACTCGCAAAGACACATCTTTTTGAACTTCTTTAAATAATCGATCCTCTATTTTACTGGCCGTAACCATTTTCCCGTCTTTTCCGCAAAACGGAGAAGTATTCGTTCCGAACGTCATTTGCACCGTCGGTTCGGAAATATGAATTTTTTCCAAAGGTTCTTCCATTCCCACCGTACAAATCGTTTCTCCGACCGAAATATCTCCCAATCCCGATACGGCTACAATATCTCCCGCATACGCTTCTTTGATCTCGATTCGATCCAATCCCAAAAAACCGAATAATTTTTGAACACGAAATGACTTAATAGAACCATCTAACCGACAACAAGAAACCACTTCATTTGCGTGAATTGTTCCTCTTGTGATTCTTCCGATACCGATTCTTCCGACAAAATCCGTATAATCCAATAAAGCCGGTTGAAGTTGTAATGGAGAATCCTTATCCATACTCGGAGCAGGAATATATTTTATAATCATATCCAACAACGGTTCCATTCCCTCTTTTTGAGTAGAAATATCACTATCCAAAGAACAAGTATTTTGAATCGCAGAGGCATAACATATCGGAAAATCCAACTCGGATTCATCACAACCCAAATCAATAAACAATTCCAAAACTTCATCAACCACTTCTAATGGTCTGGCAGAAGGTTTATCTACTTTGTTAATAACAACAATCGGTTTTAAATGGGCTTCAAACGCCTTTTTTAAAACAAATCTCGTTTGTGGCATTGTTCCTTCATAGGCATCTACTACCAAAACAACACCATCTACCATTTTCATAATCCGTTCTACTTCTCCCGAAAAGTCAGCATGGCCGGGAGTATCCAATATATTGATTTTGGTATCTTTATAAATAATTGCCGTGTTTTTTGCCAATATCGTAATTCCCCGTTCTCTTTCAATCGCATTGGAATCCAATACCCTATCTTCGACAACTTGATTTTCTCTAAACGTATGGGAACTTTTTAATAATTTATCCACCAACGTCGTTTTCCCATGATCGACATGGGCTATAATCGCAATATTTCTAATTTCCATAATCTCAACCTCGTATTTTCAAAAAACAAACTAATTATATCAAATATTTATTTACTTTTCCATAGATTTACTTATTTTCTTTTGTATTCTTTTATCGGCAATGCCAACGCATATACCAAATCCATTTCATTTTGAGCATACGCTTCTTTAATCATATCCAAATACTTTTGGGCTTGTTTTATATTATTCTTTTTCACTCTTTCATATATTTGATTCAAATAAGATAAAAAATAAGGGTGATCCATAGATTTCATATAACTCAAACAACTATATAAATCTTTATTTTTATTCATAAATCTATAAAAAGAAACAATATATGATGGTATTTTTTTCAATAATTTTACATTATATTTCGTTTGAAAAATCAACTCATACATCTTACTTAATTCCGACCCTATACAATAATAAACGACTTGCATTTTCTCTTTATCTTGATTTTGATATGTCTGTAATTTTAAAATAATCTCATATCGCCATATAATACGATGTTGTCCTCTTTTCGATGTCGGATAAAGTTTACGATATGTTTGGATAAAAAGTTCCAATTTATTCATATAATCATCATCTAAATAATAAGCGTCCAACACATTGGTTATTTGAATTTCCAAAACACTCTTGTTCTTATTACTTAAAGCGATATGATACAGTTCATCTAACAAAGCATTCGCTTCCTGATAATACGCCGTCAATAGAGTAAGGATAGATATGTCTTTTTTTTGAACAGAATCTTTCGTATAAATTCGATAAGAAAACCCATCTTGAGTTATCGAAGATGTATCTAAAATACAATACGCAATCGTTTCACTATGTAAAATTCGATTTGCAGGATGTCCTACAACATCATTTCGAATATATTTTAATTCTCTTAAATCTTTATTGGCATTAATATTGATAAAACTTTTACTTTTCGTCAAACATAAAGCCAAAGCATATAGCGAGTCAATAGATACAAAAAGTCCTTGTAGTAAAGCATATAATTTCAACGTGTAATCGGCTTGCGTCATATTCTCTTCTTTTTTAAAAAAACTTTTCTGTATTTCATTGGTAGTTTCCAACGCATATAATGCCGACGCAATCGCATAATTTTTATTTTCTAAATAAAATTTCGCATCAAATCGTTCTATCCGTTTTTCATTTTCTTTTATCATATTATCCATAGGTATCACCATATTTATTTTATCATATTTTCTAAATAAAATATATAAAAAATCGGTATGATACCAAGTGGCTCATACCGACACATTATTTTGCAGAATCTCCATAGTTCGATAACACTCTTGCGGAAGGATCATTAACCTTACACCCTTCCCAATTCGGATTTGGCATCCAAAATCCACAAACCATTTCCGCTTGATTCGGATAATACTTTTCAAAAATTTCCCGATACAATAATGATTCTTTTGTAAATGGTCGGGCAAATTCATATTTCAAACATAACGTTTTAAATGTTTCATCGCTATACGCTTTTTCCGCATATTCTTTTAAATCTTCCACCATAGAATGTCCTACCGCATCGGAAAACGCCGCTTTTTCTCGATATAAAATATCTTGCGGAAGATAATCCCCTTCAAATGCTTTACGCAGTAGATATTTTCCTTTATGATATACATTCATTTTAAGATGAGGATCGATTTCCATCACATATCTTACAAAATCCAAATCCCCAAAAGGAACTCTGGCTTCCAAAGAATTGACTGAAATACAACGATCAGCTCTTAATACATCATACATATGAATTTCGTCGATTCTTTTCTTGGATTCTTTTTGAAATTCCTCTGCGTTTGGGGCAAAATCCGTATATTTATAACCAAATAACTCATCGGAAATTTCTCCCGTCAATATAACTCTTATTTTCGTTTGAGAATGAATTGCCTTACATAACAAATACATTCCGATAGAAGCCCGAATCGTCGTAATATCATATGTCCCCAATAGATATATAACCTCTTCCAAAGCCGATAATACTTCTTCTTTTGTAATAATAATTTCATGATGATTGGTATGTAAATAATCAGCCACTTCTTTGGCATATTTTAAATCGATGGCATCTTTATCCATACCGATTGCGAAGGTTTCTATCGGTTTATTCAAAAATTTAGCAGCAATCGAACATACCAAAGAGGAATCCAATCCTCCGGATAATAAAAAACCAATCGGTGCGTCCGCATTCAATCGTTTGATTACACCGGCAGTCAATTTATCATGAATATTTTTTAAAATAGATGGCATATTAAAATACTTCGGACTCCCAGTGGTCAAGTCGGCATAACGAATAAATTTGCCATTTTCAAAATAATGTCCCGGCGGAAACGGATAAACCCGATCGACAAAATCCAGGATAATTTTCGGCTCACTGCCGAATACATACCCTTTGGTCTGTTTGGATATTCCGTAATACAATGGTCGAATTCCAATCGGATCTCTGGCGGCAATAATATCATCTTTTTCCGAATCATATAAAATACAAGCAAATTCCGCATCTAGTTTAGCAAACAAATCCACTCCATATTCCTTATATAACGGCAATAACACTTCACAATCCGAATCCGAAAAGAAAGAATACCCTTTTGTTTTTAATTCTTCTCGAATCGATTCAAACCCATATATCTCTCCATTACAAACAATCGCCGTATTTCCCGATTGAAATGGCTGCATACCTTCTATCGTAAGCCCCATAATCGCCAATCGTTTAAATCCCAACAAACAGTTTTCTCCTTCAAAAAATCTCGTACCGTCCGGCCCTCTCGAATCACTTTTGGCAAAGGCATTGGCTACTTTGTTTAACTCTTTTTCTTTTTTCTCAAACCCAATAATCGAACACATATATCCTCCATAAAAAAACAGCCATTATCCTATATTTTAGGACGAATGACTGTAATCCGCGGTGCCACCTAATTTATTGTCAACGACAATCTCTCTAATCTTCTATCAAAGATCTTCGCTATAACGGGCTTCCCGTCCCAATCTACTTCCATTTCGGTGGGCTACTCCAAAGTGTTTTTCTTATAGGTTTATTATCGTCTTACACCAATCACGATTCGCTTAAAATAAAATTCTATAATACTACTCTTTTTCCTTGTATTTATTTATATTATATTCAAATAACAAAATAAGTCAACAATATTTATCATTTTTTTGAAATTTTATTCGAAATATATTGTATGAATTGCGTAGCACAACGACCGGATAAAGAACCATACGTCAATTCCCATTTTCCGGCTTCACTTAAAAGTTCTTCTTCCGCCATTATAATATTATTTTTAGAAGCCAATGCCAAAACCATCGTTTTGAATTCTTTGGCAGATAAGGAACTATAATATATTTGTAACCCGAATCGATATGCCAAAGAAAGTTTTTCTGCTTGCGTTTCATTGCGGTGAAGATCTTCATTGTCATTTATCGTTTCTTTAATTAAATGACGACGATTTGAGGTCGCATAAATCGCTACATTGGTTGGTTTTGGTTCAATTCCACCTTCGATAATACTTTTTAAATATTTATATTCTATTTCATCTTCTTCGAAAGATAAATCGTCCATATAAATAATATAATGATATGGTCTTTGTTTTAATACGGAAATAATCTTAGAAATCTCTTCCATTTGATGTTTATAAATTTCAATAATTCTAAGCCCTTGATCAAAATAGGTATTTAACAACGCTTTTATGGAAGTAGATTTTCCCGTTCCCGAATCTCCATACAATAAAACATTATTAAAAAACCGATCGTTTATAAAATTTTCCGTATTTTCGATTAATTGTTTCTTTTGAAAATCATATCCGATTAAATCATCAAAAGAAACGTCCAACACATTATATATTGGATATAATTCTCCATTTTCTACACGAAAAGCCTTATACAAAGCCATATCCCCAATTCCTTTATCCATATAGAAATTCAATATGGTTTTTTCAAATGTTTTATAATCGGTAATCTTCGAAACCATCGTTTCGATTATAGAAACCAACTCGGTCTTTTTAGAGGCATATGTAAAAGAACAAATCGATTCCATCCAAGGCATCTTTGCCGTATATAACCGATAATATTCCAATAAATCCTCTTGTACGACACGAATGATATTTATTGTTTTATTTCTTTCGATACTTCTCGTAAACGGATTATCATTAAATATCAAAGTATATATAATAAAATTTTTCCAAAGATTTCCTTGTAATCCTTTTTCAATAGAAAATTCAATCAATTTGGAAATAGCCTTTTTATGCAAACTTTCTTCATCGGAATACAATCCCTCGACAAAAGTATTAAAAATATCTTCTTTTTGTTTGGGGTGAAATAAGTAAAACATAAAATGTTCCTCCTATTTTCTTTTATCTTATTTTAAATCCGTCTTTAAAAGCATTTCCGACACGTTTATTAACCAAATAATACCCATGCGTATAAGAATCATAAGCGATTGCCTCTACTTTTTCTATATCAACTATATCCCCGTTCATAACACTATCCAACGCCGTAACATTTACCACTTTTCCAATCAATAATCCATTAGTATCCATACTAACAAACTCGCATTCCAAACAAATAGGAAACTCATTGATAATCGGGGCATCTACATATTGAGATTTTATAGCAGATAATTTACTTTTTTCAAACTTATTCTTTGTGTTGTTTGCGGAAGCAACACCAAAATAATCCGCTTCTATAATATGCTTGGCATCGGCAAAACTAACTGTAAATCCTTTCCTATTTTTAATATTTTTAACTGTCTTATGTTCTTCGTCCAAATTTATAAGAACCTGTTTTTCGTCAAACATCGTTCCCCATGCCGCATTCATAACATCAATCGTTCCATCTTCGTTATATGTCGCAATCATTAATACAGGCATAGGAAATATCGCCTTTGTTGTTTTTATGGTTTTTCTCATTTTATATCTTCCTTTCTATTTCTTTCATTATACAATAAAAAAAGAAAAACTTCTATTCTATTTCATAATTATAATAAATATCATATTTTTTAATTATATAGAAAATATAACTATTTTTGGAAACAGCGGAAGTTAAGCGAATTTCTAGAGAAATATTTTAATTTTCGTTTAGCGATTAACCCAACACAAAAAGCAATATCCTTCGCATTCAATTCCCCCAAGCGTTTTTTGTATAAAAAGCAAAAAAGGCTGTGAAACCCTACTTTTTAAAGACTAGGTTTTCACAACCTTTTTTAACTGGCGCACCCAAGAGGATTCGAACCCCTAACCTTTTGATCCGTAGTCAAACGATCTATCCAATTGATCTATGGGTGCGTATTCTACCTTTGGCGGTTCGGACGGGACTTGAACCCGCGATCTCCAGTGTGACAGACTAGCATGTTAACCACTACACCACCGAACCATCTGTCAACGCTTGTTTATTATAGCATATAGCCTTTTTTTATTCAAGTGTTTTTCCGCTTTTACTGCCGATTTTATTTTCAGGAAAAAGAAAAAGGTATGATTTTTTGTCATACCTTATACCGTATTACTTATCTTTCGCAAGTTCTTTTATAGCCGTAACAGTAGTGGCTAAATTTTGCATATCGGAAGGAATGATAATTTTCGTAGCGTTTCCTTCAGCAACTTTTTGCATAGCCTCGTAACTTTTTAATTTTAAAACTTCTTCGTTTACATCAGCAGACTTCAAAGACTTTAATCCTTCGGCTTCGGCTTCTCGAATCAATTTAATACCTTCGGCTTCAGCCGTCTTTACTTTTAAAATAGACTGTGCTTCTCCTTCTGCTTTTAATATCATGGCTTCCTTTTCGGCATCGGCACGCAAAATTTGAGATTCTTTCTGACCTTCCGCTAGTAAAATTTGACTCTTTTTCTCTCCTTCGGCAAGCAAAATCTTTTCTCTACGTTCCCGCTCTGCACGCATTTGGCGTTCCATCGCATCACGAATATCTTTAGGAGGCAATATATTTTTTACTTCTACACGATTTACTTTAATACCCCAAGGATCGGTAGCCTCATCTAATATAGACCGCATTTTGGTATTGATTATATCTCTACTGGTCAACGTTTCGTCCAAATCCAATTCTCCGATAATATTCCGCAACGTTGTAGCAGATAAATTCTCGATTGCGGCAATAGGATTTTCAACACCATATGCGAACAATTTCGGGTCAGTTACTTGAAAAAACACTACCGTATCAATCTGCATAGTAACATTATCTTTTGTAATAACCGGCTGCGGATCAAAATCTTTTACTTGTTCCTTCATAGAAACAATAAACGAAACTCGATCGACAAAAGGACACAAAAAATGAATACCGACATTCCATGTGGCATGAAATCCACCCAAACGTTCTACTATATATTTATTGGTTTGACGAACAATACGGATTCTCGTAATAAGATAAACCAAAATCACAATTAATATTACACTTACGACAATCGCTACAATTACACTTGCGCTACTTGCTAAAAACATAAACAATTTCTCCTTTACTCCTCAATTTCTTTAACAACAATTTTATTTCCTTTTAACGAAACAATTTCCACCGTAGCCCCTACCGGAATTGTTTTCTCTTCGTTTTCCAACAACACAGCAGAGTAAATTATTCCATTTACTTTGATTTCTCCGGCATTGAATTTGGAAATCTCCTTTTCCGTTTTAACTCTTCTACCTACAAATTCATCTACATTGGTATATCGTACCGCTCGTTGTGTTAACTTTTTGGCAAGAGGTCGAGTTAAAAACAATGTCATAAAAGATATTACACTGAAAACAATAAATTCAGCCCACATCGGCACCCAATTACTGATAATCAAAGTAATTAACGCTCCGACCGCAAACCAAATAGAAACTAAATCCTGGGTTAGTGCTTCAACAATAACCGCTATAACAAAGGCTATTAGCCACACCCATATCATATATGTTTCCATTTCAACTTACCACTCCCTTCATATCGATAATAATCGCTCTATTCTTTTCATCATATTCCGCATTATATCGAACATATTCCTTTTTCCCTACTTTAATATCAAACATATTACATACGTATTCTACCATCGCTCGAGAACAAATTCTGGCATACGTTTTGGAAATAGATATAGATAATAAAGAACTTTCGGGAATTTCTCCACTACACGCATAATCTTTATTAATCATATAAATAAATACTTTTTGATTTTCTTTATCTATTCCGACTCTTACTTTATAAGCATCTTTAAAATATTTTAATAATGCTTTATTTAAAGTAATATGATTTTCATAAATCGACGCCAGTCCCGCAGTCGTATTCAAATCAAAAAATTCTATCATCTTTTTACCTCCTTGAGTATATTATATGATAGAATTTTAATTAATTCAATATAATTCATAAAAATTATAAGTTATTTTTTCAAATTCTCCATCAAATACGTCTTTTCATCATCAAAATCAATAACTCTATCTTTATAAAGATTTCCATACGCTCTCTTAAACGCTTTTCGACTGATATGAAAGATTCTTTCTATTTCTTCTGCAGAAGATTTGGCAGTTAAATACATAACCCCATGATTTTTTTTCATATATTCTAAA
Source organism: uncultured Anaeroplasma sp. (assembly GCA_947592005.1). Lineage (GTDB taxonomy): Bacteria > Bacillota_I > Bacilli_A > Acholeplasmatales > Anaeroplasmataceae > Anaeroplasma. Next base: position 24,452 of record CANQDJ010000005.1, on the reverse strand, counting down.
AGAATCTCCTTATCTGTCGTCATCAATTCTTCTTTATGGGCATTCAATGTTCCGTAAAATTCCTTTTCCAAAGACTTCGTAATACAAACACGTACCGCCTGCCCCAACCGAATCGGTCCTCGATATTGATGTGTAGGAACGAAAACATACGCATAATCGGTAGTAACTATCCCGATTCCTTTATCCGTAATTCGGCAAATATATCCTTCCCGATATTCATAATCCGCATACCTTATATTTTCATTTAATTCATCAATTTCATACCGATTTAACGGTTTTCCAACCAAAGTATCTTTTTTTATCTTTAAACGAATAAGCAATTGATCTCCTTCCAAAGGCCAAAGCTTCTCATCAAAAGGTAAATAATCTTTAGAAATCAAAATATCTTTCGGCGTATGAATATCGACAAAAACACCAACGCCTTTTAACACTTCCGTCACCTCGACAAAACCCGCCTGTTTCGTTGTAACAATCCCGTCTTTTCTTGTCGCTGTTGGACGCTTTTCTTTATCCGCATAAACAAATACTTTTACTTCTTCCCCGATTTCCAATTCCCCATCGGCTTGTTTATAATGCATCAATACTTCTTGTTTTCCGTCCGTAAGCATATATCCCAAATCGCTTTTACGAATTACCCGTAACGTATTATATTCTCCCAATACTATCAATTTCGATCCCCGTCCTTATAATTCCTATCCGTCTGTTTCAAATACATTTCTTTTTTTTCTTCAAAACTTTGTTTTCTTCTTTTCGATTCATATTTTTTAATCAGTTCCACTTCTTTTTGTGTCATCTTCTTCATCGATTTCTTCCTCCGGATTCCATTTTTTAATCCCTCGTTCTTCCAATACTTTAATAATACGAAGTATGTTATCTTCGGTAGGATACATATCCGGAGTTCCCTTAAAATAATGGATTTCGAGAAATCTTTTATTCACATCATATAAATATAAAATATTATGATATGGTTTTTCAAATAACGCATAACTTCTCAACGTTCTTATATCTAACGAAAAGTCGTCTGCCGGTTTAAGCCTTCTTAAAAAAAACGTCAATTTTTGAAAATACAACTTATCGTTTTTTATAGACATCACAAAATCGGCTTGTCCCTCCGTATAAATTTTACCTAAATTATTTTTCATACTGATAAAACAAGGTTTTACCCCCTTCAGTTTTCCATTATTCCGTAAATTCATAATAATTGTTCTTCGTTGCATAATATCACCGCTTTTATTATATCACAAGATAAACCGAGAAGAAAAGGAATATTAAAAACATAAAAAAGAATTTGACAAGCGCTTTCATATGTGGTATAGTAATAGTGTAAATATGAAATAATCTCTCCCAAAAAAACAAAAGAGGCTGATTTTCGGCCTCTTTTGGCTTTATTTTAAATCCATTTCTTTTCTCTTTTTTCTTCTTATACGATTGATATGCCTTTCAAAATCTCCATTGGACAATAAAACCGCCAATGTATATTGAATCAATGCCGGTACGGTACAAGAATAAAATCCCAATTTTTCTTGATAAATTTGTGCCAAATGTTTCGGTAAAACCATATATGCCACTCGTATCGAAGGAAAAATCGTTTTGGAAAAACTGTTCATATAAATGACATTTTCTTTTTTCGTACAAGAAAATAAAGTTTCCCCCATTTTCATAGAAACTGTAAATTCAGACTCAAAATCGTCTTCGATAATATACCGCTGACCTTTCTCAGCCCATCTTAAATACTCATATCTTTTCGAAGCCACCGTACTTACTCCACTGGGATAACTTCTATATGGTGTGACATGTAAAATATCCGCTTTACACTCCCATAAAGCACCGCTTTCGATACCGAGTTCCATAAGAGGAAGTTTAAGATATACACAATGCAATGCCTGATAAACTTGTTCTATTTTTTTATAAGAAGGATCTTCTATGGCAAATATTTTATCTCTTCCTAATAATTCTGCAATACGACCATATAATTGTTCCGAACCGGAACCTACAACGATTTGATCAACATCTACATCAATTCCTCGTCCTCTGACCAAATACTGACGAATCGCTTCTCTAAACGGATAACTTCCCAACGTCGAACGCTCATTTAATACCGTAGATCCGTATTCTCTCATAACATACCGAATCGCTTTTTCAAATACCGAAATCGGAAGTTGTGAATCATCTTTGGCAAAGACAGACGGATTGGGTAAAGAAATCGATGTATGAACAAATCCGTCTTCTTCTTTGAAAATAACAAAATATCCGCTTCTTTCGCGGGCTTCTATATATCCTTCATCACATAATAATTCATAAGCGTGTTCTACACTTATAATACTGATTTGAAGTTCCGCCGAAACGATTCGTTTCGAAGGCAATTTACTTTGATAAGGATAAATACCCCCGATAATATCTTCTTTTATTTGTTGATACAGTTGAATATATACGGGAGTATTTTTATTTTTATCCGTTTGATATCTCACCGATGATTGTCCTCCATTGCTTTTAATAAGGCATACAATAAAGAATTAATGGGCACTTTTATATTCTTCTTTTCCGCAAGTTGAATCAAAATATAAGAAAACGAATCGATTTCCGTCTTTTTATGTTGTCGAAAATCCAACGTCAACGACGTTACTCGGTTAGAATCAAACGATTTACATCGATTCTTGGCTTCTTCCACATCTTCCCTTGTCAATTCGATTTGATACGCTTGTGCCACTGTATAAACTTCTTCGAAAATCTGAAATAATACTTTTTGAATATATGGGTGTGCCATATCTTTATATGTCGCATCGCATAAAGCGGAAATTTGATTGATTCCCATATTTAACATCCATTTTTGCCAAACTCGACGTTTCATATCATTTCGCATTTGATGTCGAACGGCATACGTTTGAAAAAACGAATCCAAAAAACGTACTTCCTCCGTATAATTTTGCGTATGATCTTCTCCGAATTGAATTTGCGTTATTTTGCCGGTATGAACGACAGAACCTACTTTATTCGCTTCTACATTTATAACACCATATATCACTTTTTGTTTCGGAAAATGATTTAACAAAATATCGTGTGCTGTTATCCCATTCATCAGTGGAAGCAATACCGTACCTTCTTTTACAAACACTTCCAAATCTATCAAAGCCGATTCTAATTGATAATTTTTAACACAAACAAAAATAATATCCATTTTCATTGAGGAAGTATAATTCGGTGTGTAAATCTTATCTTCGATTACCAATGGTTTTTTTAAATACCGCTGAATTCTTTCCTCGTCCGCCAAAACGTATAATTGTTCATAACTGCATAATTCCGAATAAAGGGCACACCCTACCGCACCCATTCCGAATATACCGATTTTTACCATATCATAAATTCCTTATTATCGCATTAGTCAATTCTTTCGTTGTCGCTGTTCCGTTCAAATCCTGTGTTAAACATTTCCCGTCTTTCAACGTGCGAATGATTGCCGTTTTAATCTTATTCGCTACATCGATTTTCCCGATATGTTCTAACATCATAACCGCAGCCTGTAATAACGCAATCGGATTGGCAATTCCTTTTCCGGCAATATCCGGTGCCGAACCATGAACCGCCTCGAAAATAGCCACTTCTTTTCCCAAATTCGCTCCGGCAACCAATCCCAATCCACCGACAAGACCGGCGATTAAATCGGAAAGAATATCTCCATATAAATTCGGGGCAACGACCACATCATATTTTTGCGGATACATAACCAACTGCATACACATATTATCTATGATTTTATCTTCCGCTTCGATTTGTGGAAATTCATTGGCAATTTCTTTAAATCTAGCCAAAAATAAACCATCGGTTTTTTTCAAAATGTTCGCTTTATGGACACAAGTAACCTTTTTTCTATTGTTTCTTACCGCATATTCGAACGCATATCGTATAATTCGATCCGTTGCCGACAACGTAATTCGTTTTTTCGCTTCAAATCCATTTTCGATTTCATATTCTTCTCCGATATATAAATCCTCTGTGTTTTCTCTTACCATAACAATATCTACATTCGGATAAGTAGATATATTCTTAAATGAATATACCGGTCGCAAATTGACATATAAATCAAACGTCAACCGCAAATAAACATTTACCGAACGAAATCCTTTTCCAATCGGTGTTGTTACAGGGCCTTTTAATGCCACTTTATATTTTTTTATCGCTTCTAATGTTTCATCGGGAATAAGTTTCCCCGTCTTTTCAAAAGAAGTTTGTCCGATATCATAAGTATGATATACCAAATCCGCTCCTGCGGCATTTAATATCTCACAAACCGAATCGACAATTTCCGGTCCGATTCCATCTCCCTTTAATAAAACGATATCCGTCATTCTATTCCTCCTTTGTTCCTACATACTTCGTCGCAGGACGTACTATTTTATTACAATATAAAAGATTTTCTATATCATGGGCAATCCAACCCACCACACGAGCACTCGCAAAAATAGGTATAAATAAATCTCTCGGAATATTCAACATTTCATAAATCAATCCCGAATAAAAATCCACATTGGCACAACATTGCATATTCTTCTTCGATTGTAAAACTTGTATAGCCAATTTTTCAAATCTTTCATAAAATTGAAATTTCTTATTTTTCGTTTGAATGGCTAACGCTCTAGCCTTTTCTCTCAATAATTCACATCTCGGATCCGATATCGTGTATATCGCATGACCAATACCATAAATTAATCCCGAACGATCGAAATATTCCTTATTCAATAATTTCTCAATTCGATCCAATATAACCTCTTCTTCGGCGTCCAACCCGATATCTTCTGCCAATACCTGCATCATATCCAACACCGCCATATTCGCTCCACCATGTCTTGGACCTTTCAAAGAAGCCATCGAGGCAGAGATCATAGAATATAAATCGGTTAAAGTAGAAGATACGACCGTTCCCACAAAAGCCGAATTGTTTCCTCCACCATGATCGGCATGAACCATTAGACACATATCCAATGTTTTGGCTTCCAATTCCGTAAATTTACCATCATTGCGGGAAAGATATAAAATATTTTCAGCGAAACTATATTCTTTTTTCGGAAAATGAATATGAAGAGAATCCCGATCCAAATAATGCGTTTTTGCCTGTAAAGAATACGATATAATCGCCGGCATTTTCGCAATCAAAGACACACCTTTTAAAATTAACGCATATGGCGTAATATCGTCCGGAGAAGAATCAAAAGAATACAAGGATAAAATACAGCGAGATATATGATTCATTAAAGATTGAGATGGATTTTTTAAAATAATATTTTCCAAAAAACCGTCCGGCAAATCATAATTTTCTTTTATTATCTGTTTGAATTTCAAACTTTCTTCCTTATTCGGATAATGTCCGAACAACAACAAGAAACAAGTATTTTCATACCCGAAATCCTTCGTTTTTTCCGCAACCTTACGGATATCCAATCCCCGATAATACAAATGTCCTTTTTTCGGACATTTCTCATTATTCTCCATCGTATATCCCGATACTTCGCTTACTTTAGTCAGTCCAACCAAAACACCCGTACCATTATTATTCCTCAATCCTCTTTTTACCGCATACAAATCATATAATTCCAAATCTATTTTCCCATCTTTTAATAGATCGGTATATTTTTCATAAAGAAAATCTTCCACAATTTCATCTCCTTAAACTGTATTTAATAATCCTCCGCAACCTATCAATTCCATTTCTTCTTTCGTAAGTGTATTTTTACATACATAACTTTGATTTTTAGTTTGATTGATTACCGTTATTTTATCCTTATCCCATTCGATTTTTAAATCATCTAACACATCGCCATCTATTGTAAGTTCAATCGGTAATATACCGAAATTAATTAAATTCTTTTTATGAATTCTTGCGAAAGAAGTAGCAATAACCGCCTGAATCCCCAAATATCTCGGAGCGATTGCCGCATGTTCTCTGGAAGATCCTTGCCCGTAATTATTTTTGGCAACAATAATTCCTTTCCCAAATTCTTTACATCTTTCCGTAAAAGAACTATCCGTATTGGAAAAAACAAATTCACTGATTTTTTCTATATTACTCCGATAAGGTAAAACTTTCGCACCGGCAGGCATAATATGATCCGTAGTGATATTATCTCCCAAAGAAATCATAACTCTGGCTTCTATAACCGAAGGAATAGGTTCAAATTTAGGCAATGGTTTAATATTCGGTCCCATCACAACTTCTTTGGTAAACGTCGGATAATATATTAAACTATTACATTTCGGATAAACCACATCGATAGAAAACAAATCCAACGGTAAATCCATCGGAGAACTTATCGTCCCCTTAACAGCGGAAATTGCCGCCACTTCAGGGGATACCAAATATACCTTAGCGGAATTTGTTCCGCTTCTTCCGTAAAAATTACGATTGAATGTTCTCAAAGATACCGCATCTGTTGCGGGAGATTGACCCATGCCGATACATGGCCCGCAAGCCGATTCCAATATTCTCGCACCCGCCTCCAATAATACCGCCAAAATACCATTTTCCGTTATCATTTGTAGAACCTGTAAAGATCCGGGGGCAATTCCCAACGATACATCGGGGTGAACGTGTTTTCCCTTTAATACAGACGCTACCTTCACAAAATCGGAATAAGAAGAATTCGTACAACTTCCAATCAAAACCTGATCGACTTTAACTCCTGCCAAATCCTTTATTTTCACAACATTATCCGGTGAATTCGGAGCAGAAGCCACCGGTTCTAAAGTACTTAAATCCAATACAATATTTTCATCATACACACAATCCTCATCTCGAGAAAGAGGAATATAATCTTCTTCTCTTCCTTGTAGCCGTAAAAACTCTCTCGTTCTTTCGTCAGACGGAAATACAGAAGAAGTCGCTCCCAATTCCGCTCCCATATTACATATAGTAGCACGTTCGGGAACCGATAAAGTTTTTACACCTTCTCCATAATATTCGATAACCTTATTCACACCGCCTTTCACAGTAAGTTTACCAATCAAAGTAATAATAATATCCTTTGCCGAAACTCCATTTCTCAATCGATGGATAAGTTTTACTCCTACAACTTTCGGACAAACAATGGAAAATGGCATTCCCGCCATAGCACAAGCGACATCAAGTCCACCCGAACCAATCGCCAAAGCCCCGATTCCCGAAGATGTCGGAGTATGAGAATCCGAACCCAAAATCGTCTTTCCCGGCTTAGCAAACCGCTCTAAATTCACTTGGTGGCAAATTCCGTTTCCCGCTTTGGAAAAAACAATTCCATATTTATCCGCCACCGTCTGTAAAAATTTATGATCATCGGCATTCATAAACCCGTTTTGCAAAGTATTATGATCCACATAACTGACAGACAATTCCGTTTTAACCCTATCTAATCCGAAACCGATAAATTCAAGATACGCCATTGTCCCTGTCGCATCTTGCGTCAACGTTTGATCGATTTTAATACGCATAGTATGATTGATTAAATCTTCATCTACTTTATGTGCATTTAATATTTTATAGGTCAAACTCTGTTTCATTTACATCTTCCCTTTCCATTCTTATTTTTAAATTATATCATACATCGTATCGTTTCCCATATAGAAAATACAAAAAATGTTATAAAAACCTGTTTTTTATACAATTTTTTCAAAACAAAATCATATTTCTTATTATTTTATAAAAATATTTTGCATAAAAAAGAGGCTTACTTTTATATACTTTAGCCTCTTTTTTATGATTAAAATCGAATCAAAGCATAATTCTTCTTTCCTCTTCGAATAACCACATACTTTTGTTCTATTGCCATCTCTTTATTAATAACAGCATCTTCCGTTGTGATACGATTCCCATTTACCAAAACCGCTCCGTTTTTAATAAATTCTCTGGCTTCTCTTTTCGAAGATGCCAATTTGGTTTCAATCAACGCTTCCACCAAATGACATTCATGCCCTTCAATCGAAGGCAAATCATTCATTCCCATGGCAATCTCTTCTGCCGTCAACGTTTGAATACTCCCGCTGAATAACGCTTCACTAATCTTAACTGCTTGATTATACGCAGATTCCCCATGAATAAATGTAATAACCTCTTTTGCCAAAGCCTTATGAGCTTCCCGTAAATGTGGTTGAATCCGATTTTTCTCTGCCAATGCCTCAATTTCTTCTTTGGATAAGAAAGTCAAAAATTTTAAATAATCAATTACCTTATCATCTTCCGAATTAATAAAGAATTGATACATCTCATAAGCGGAAGTTTTATGAATATCCAACCAAATTGCCTTTCCATTCGTCTTCCCGAACTTAGAACCATCGCTTTTCGTCAACAAAGGCATAGTAAATCCATACGCTTCTTTTCCTTCTTTTTTCCGAATCAATTCAATTCCTGCCGTAATATTCCCCCATTGATCTTGACCTGCCACTTGAAGAGTAACATTCTTTTGTTTATTCAAATACCAAAAATCCATCGCTTGCATAATCATATATGAAAACTCCGTATATGTAATTCCGGCATCTAATCTTCTTTTGATGATATCTTTATTCAACATATAATTAACATTGAAATATTTCCCGTAATCTCTTAAAAAATCAATGAAATTAATATCTTTTAACCAATCATAATTATTTACCACTTCAAAACCGAATAATGAAATGGCTTGTCGCTTAAGACATTCGAAATTATGATCTACCTCTTCTTTCGTAATCATCGGACGTTCACTATCCGGTTTCGGATCTCCGATTAATCCCGTTCCTCCACCGACAAGTAAAATAGGGTGATGTCCGGCATCTTTTAATCGTTTGCTGATTAAAAAACTGGAAAAATGTCCTATATGCAATGAATCTCCCGTCGGATCTGTCCCAATATAAAACGTCATTCCTCCGGCGTTCAGTTTTTCTTTTAATGTCGGATCGGATACATCTTTAATCAATCCTCTCCATTCTAATTCTTCATAAATACCCATATTCATTCTCCTTTTTATATAAAATTAAAACGTCCTTAGATATCTAAGGACGATTTATCGCGGTACCACCTTAGTTCCATATTAAAAATATGGCACTCTTTTATTCATTTTCTCCGAGATTGTAATTCATATTTCCATAATATATCTATTTTCACCATTCATAGACTCTCTATAAGTATTATAGAATACTACTTTGTTCTCTTCACAGAAATATTTACTTGGATTCTCTTTCAACAATTTGATACGGCAAAAAGATCTTATTATCCGTTACTTTTTCATGTTTCATATATTTTGTTAAAAGTCGCATAGAAACTGCCCCTATATCATACACCGGAGTATCTACACATGTCAAGTTCGGACGAGATAAAATCGCATATTTTGTGTTCTGAAGCCCTACTACCGAAATATCTTTCGGGATTGAAAATCCATTATTGATCGCTTCATTCATAAAACTTACCGCAATACTATCTCTTACGGCAATTACACCATCTACTTTATGATTTTTCAAAAATTCATTAAAATGCAATTTATTTACCATTACATCTCCGCTTGTCCGGAAAATCAATGGTTCCATTCCCGCTTCTTCCATAGCCATAGAATATCCTTTTACCTTATGATTATTTACAGAATACCTACGAACTGTCGAAATCAAATAAATATTTTTTCTACCCATATTTATCAATTCTTTGGTTACGTCATACGTTGCCTGTTCATAATCAATACTTACGCAAGGAATATCTTCCCCATATAACACATTACATAATACAACGGGAATTTGAGCATCTTGAATATAATTCATAACCATTTCCATTTGGTTTTGACCCAATTCATCATTTAAAAAAAGAATTCCGTCCACTTGTTCAGCAACCACTGCACGCATCGTTTCCTTTATATCTTCCGTTTCCGTCATGCTGAAAATCTTGATGGCATAATTGTATCGCTTCGCAATATCGATTATACCACCTAATAATTGTGAGGTGGAAGCACGTGAAACATCGGACATAACAATTCCGACGGTAGTTGTCTTTCTACTTGCAAGACCTCTGGCAATAGCGTTTGGACGATATCCCAATTCTTTTATCACTTGCAATACTTTTTCTCTTGTTTCAGGATTCACTTTTTCCGGATTATTCATAACCCGACTTACGGTAGCCAAAGAAACTTTAGCCGCACCGGCAACATCATAAATTGTTGTATTTGCCATAATTTCCACCTCTCGAGTAATTCTATTATAGCATAACAAATATAGCATTTCAATAGATTTATAAAATCGTTTTCATAAATAAATAATGGCTTAAAATAAACATTTTACAAATCATAAAAAACCGTATCAATATCTCCCGCTCCCAACAACAAATAAATCATATTTTTATTCTTTTCCATCTCTATTATTCTTTCTTTGGAAACCAAAGGATACTTCCAATACGAATAAATATAATCCTCCACTTCTCGATTCCTATTTTCCCGAACACTAGTAAAAATAGAAAGAATATATGTTTCATCAAACACCTTTAACGCATCTTTAAATTCTTCCATCAACGCCACACTTCTGGTTATCGTATGTGGTTGAAATATACAAACAATCTTTTTCATAGGATACAACAATTTTACCGATTCATATACACTTTTAATTTCCGTAGGGTGATGTGCATAATCATGTATATAAACAATATCCTTTACCTTCTTTTGTTGAAGTCTGCGTTTCGGTAAAATAAACCTACAAATTTTTTGTTCAATATCATCGTCTGTATATCCCAATAATTTCACCATTAAATACGCCCCTACAAAATCATACGCATAATGTTTTCCCAAAACCGGAAGAATAAATTCTCTACCCAATATACGAACAACCGTATGACCTTTAGAAAATTCATATTCAAATATAACATCATTTTCTGAATTTAATCCATACGTAATACAACGACATTCCTTTATCTTTTGAATTTCCAAATCATCGCCATTAACTATAACGATTTTCGATTGTTTGGCAAACCTTTCAAACGACTTTCGATATTGTTCTTTATTCTTAAAAAAATCAGGGTGATCATAATCGATATTCAAAATCAAAGAAATATTCGGTTGATAATGTAAAAACGTATTACGATATTCACACGCTTCGATTAAAAAAATATTTTTTCCCTTTCCACTCCCACTTCCATCACCAATAATATAATTCGCCTCCGGAATCAAAGTAGAAACCATCTTAGTGGTCGTCGTTTTCCCGTGACTTCCGCTTACCGCAAGAAAAATATTGTTTTTAAAATACTTTTTTATAAATTCGGGATAAATTTTATAATAAAAATGACAATGTTTTATATACCTTGTAACACTATGATGAACATACGCATTACCGATAATATAGTAATAATTCGGACTTAACTTCATTTTGGCAAATGGTTCAATAGAAATTTCTTTTAAATTCTTCTCCGTATAAAATTCCTTATCTATGTCTACTCCCCGAACAATATGCCCTTGTTCCTTTAATAACACCGCCAAAGCACTTAAAGCACTTCCTTTAATCCCAATCAAATAAAAAAGCATAGTATCACCTACTAATACTATGCCGAAAAAAAACAGAAAATACCTTGGAAAGAAAGAATAGAATTGTAAGATAACAAAAATTAATATATAATATATGGAAGAGGAAAAGACTATGTTAAACGTAAAAGGAACTTATTTATATGAAGAAGAAAAACCCTTTTTTTATTTAGGAGATACCGCATGGTTATTATTCGATAAATTAGAAAAAGAGGATATACAATTATACCTAAAAAACAGGAAATCACTCGGATATACCGTCATTCAATCCGTATTGGTTTACATCAAAGACTCTGATGATCCAACTACCACAAAAAACAAAAATATCCATTCATTATCCTATTGGAACTTCGTCAAAGACATCGTTCATTACGCCAAAACATTGGGATTGGTTTTTGGACTTTTACCTTGTTGGGGTTCGGTAGTCAAAAAAGGAATATTACATTCCGATAATGCGTTGAAATACGCTTTGTTTTTAAGTGATTTTTTCAAAGATTGTGATAATATCCTTTGGATTTTAGGCGGAGATGCGAGAGGAGATTTCGATATAAAAACCTATCAAATCTTAGGAAAAACACTAAAAGAGAAAATGCCATATACCTTAATTACCTTTCACCCTTTCGGTCGAACCGGATCTTATCTATGGTTCAATGATGCCGATTGGCTTGATTTTAATATGTTTCAATCCGGACATAGAAGATACGATCAAATGATTTTAAATGCCAAAGACGATCAAAAAGACAACGAAGATTCTTTCGGAGAAGATAATTATAAATATATTCAGAAAAGCCGAACCTACTCTCCGATAAAACCAATTTTGGACGGAGAACCTTCCTATGAAGGAATCGTTCAAGGATTACATGACTGGGACGAACCTTATTGGGAAGCCCGACAAATTCGTCGCTATGCGTATTGGAGCGTTTTAGAAGGGGCTTGCGGATTCACTTACGGAAACAACGCTATTATGCAATTCCACGAAAAAAATGAAAGTGGGAATTACGGAGTACGGGAAACTTGGAAACAAGCACTTCATGCCGTAGGCGGTGCCGAAATGCAATATGTAAAAGAATTGTTTTATACTTGCCATTTATCAACCGGTCAACCACACCCAGAATATATTTTAAATCAAAAAGAACGGCATCATCGAGTCAGTTGTTTCGCTTCAAAAAACTATATTATATGTTATACCTATATGGGAGATAAATTCGATTTAAATTTAGAAGCCTACAAAGGAAAAACCCTAGATGGATATTGGCAAAATCCGGAAAACAATTCCAAAAGTTATTTTACAACATTACTTGGAGGAACCATATATACTTTTCGTCCAACCAAAAAAAGAGAATTATCCAACGATTGGCTTTTAATTTTGGAGGTTCACCATGAATAACTTCAACAAATTACGACTTTTGGTTTTTATTCGTTTCTTGGGAGAAGCCTTCTTTTTTCCCTTTATTAGTTTATACCTTTCCCGTATCGGCTTAACTACATATCAAATCGGAATATGTATTGCCGTCATTCCCATTACTTCTCTATTATGTGCTCCTATCTATTCTATCATTTGTAAAACACCGAAACAGGCCAAAATCACTTTGACGATAATGACGTTTGTTGAACCGCTCTTTATTGTATTACTCCTTTTGACCAAACAATTCTCCATTTCACTGATTAGTCTAATCTTTATCGGTATCTTTTCCAGTTCCAATTACGGACTCTTCGAAAGCCTTATGGCATTAACTTGTCGACAAAAAGGAAAAACTTTCGCTTCTATTCGCTTGTTCGGCAGTGTATCTTATACTTTAGGTGTTTTAAGTTCTTCTTTAATAATTAAATTTTGCGGATACACCATCTTATTCTTTATTGCGGTAGGGTTATTTATCTGTTCGGGGATACTATATTTATTCTTAAAGGCTCCCGAAAATGAACAAAAAGGTGAAAAACCTTCTTTCAAAGAAATCTTTTCCAATAAATTTTTTATCGGATATCTTCTATTCTATATACTCCTAATCGGCAGTATGCAAGTCGCAGACGACTTCTTTTCTTTATATTTACAATCCAAAGGAAGTCCCGATTATATATACAGTTTTGTTATGGTGGGATTTGTTTGCGTGGAAATCCTTGTGATGTTTACCTACAAATTCTGGTATAAAAAATTAGGAATCTCTTCCTTTTTTATCGCCTCCGGTTGTTTGGTATTACGTTTAGCCATTCAAATGATTCCTACCGCCAATATTCCTATGCTGATTGCCGCTCAAATGTTACGGGGGATCGTTTGGGGTATTTCTTTATCTATGAACTCCATCTTTGTTGTCATTCTTCTTGGCTTCGACAAATCGACAAGAGGAATCGTTCTTGTTACCTTCGGCCTCGGAATATTCACTTCCATTTTCAAACTTTGCGGAGGATACATTATCGATTACATCGGATACCCTCGTTTCTATGGTATTCTTTGGATTATTTCCATTATATCCTTTATTTACTTTCTTATTTATTTCTTATTATACAAAAAGCGAAGAAGTCAATCTACTATTTGACCTATTCGCTTTTATTTTTATCCCTTTTTCTATTATAATTTTATTCTTCCAAACTCCTACTGTTTCCCTTTTTTTATTTCTGCCCGAAATAAACAAATATTACGAATCATATCCCTTTTATTAGAAGCATTTTCAAAGAAAAACTGATTGGCAGCCTCCCAAATAAATACCCACGATACAATCTCAAGAACATTTTCGAATATAAAATCTTTATTTCCATACGCAACCACCCCATATACAATTAAAAACAAAATACCTACCAATAATAAAATACCACTTACAATTCTCGTTTTAACTAATTGTTTACGGCATTGAACAATTTCAATAGCGTAATGCATTTTAAAAAGTTTTATTACTTCTTCTTGTTCTTTTGGTTCTATTTCTTCGCCAAAGATAAATTCAAGTTCTATTTTTTTCTTTTTATTCACTAATTTAAACGTATTTTCCACATAATGAAAAATATCTTCTCCCAATACTGCTTTTCCACCATAAGAATCCGCCAACATATCTTTGGAAAAATAAATTAAAATCGTAGAAGTTTCTTTATCTTCTTTATATACTCCGTTATCTTCCCGAACATATTCTTCAATTTCTTGTTTTATTTGTTCTATTTCATTTTTTCTTACCATACAACCACTACCTCAGTTTTGATATTTAATTTGTTGAGTTTGAATTAAAGGATATAACTTCAATATTTCAGAATCCATATTCTCTTTCCTTAAATCCACCGCTGTAATTTGATTATTCTCATACGTCTTATAATAATATATTCCTTTATCCGTATTACAACAGGACGAATAAATCGTGTATTCGAATTTCTTCCCAACTCGGCAACACCCTTTCTGTTGATAAACCGAATCCAAAATATGAAAAAACTGAGTAACACTTTCTTCTTCCGTATCATTACAAACTGAATTCCATTTGGTAAAACTTGCCTTAATAAAACGAGAAGCGGAAGACAGATCTCCCGGTAAACCGATACCTCCCATTCCTCGACTATATGGTTTTAATTCCAAACCTTCCGCAAACTGATTTCTTACTTCTTCTCTAGTTACATTCATATAATTCGAAACATTCATCAAATGATAATTAAAATCCGGATTATTGGTTAAAACACCAATCGGATTATCATAAACTTTCAATCCTTCTTTCACCGGTTCTACCACAATAGATTCTGTTTTATCCGAAATAATAAAATGAAGCGGAGAAGCGGGAAGTTCTTCAGAAAAATGATAATTCGCTATTTGAATATCATTTAAAACTTCTTTTACTTCCGCAACAGAACCATATTTACAAAGAAGCCAAGGAATAAATTCATAAGAACCAAGATTGATTTTATTCTCGGAAGGCTCTTGATAAACCGCCATGTTGGGAAAATTCAAACCGGCAACACTCAACCCTTTTTCATTTGTCGCATCATAATACAACGGGTACTCTTTTACCACATATGCCATTCCGATTATAGCATAATGATTTTTTAATTGTTCTCCGTTTTTAAAAACAAAAGGATACTTCCTGGGGGTTATCGTTATCGTTTCATGATAGGAAAACTCCAAGTCCAAATTTCTACCGAAATAATGATCTTTCGTTAAAAAAGATACTGCCGTACACATTATCTATCACCTACTATTATTTTTTATATTTTTTCAGTCTTTATTCTTCCGTCTTCCATATGGCCTCTACAATACATTGGCCTTCTTTTTGAATTTGATAAATATAATTTCCTGAATCGACTGCCTTATAAACATCTAACGTATTTTCTTCCATACTTTCCTTTAAATAATGAATTTCCAATTCTTTGATCTCATGTTTTTCATAAAACGCACTATCCATCGTATTTAAAATATATCTAATATAAGAAACATTATTGGTATGCCCATTATGATCGACTTCCGTATATAAGACCCGAACTTGTTGAACCAAATCCATAGGAATGTCGTTTTTAATATGTTGAAAATCTGTAGGTTCAGGCATAGAACTCGCCGTACATTCCAAATCAGAAGGAAAGGATATCGTTTGAATTCTTCTTATTTTTCTATTGATATAATCAATCGGACATAATTCTTGTTTCGCTATAAATACAATCTCATTACACTTATCTCTAAATTCGGTTTCCAATTCTATACGAATGGATTTCATTCCCACAATACTACTTTTGGCAAATAACACATCTCGCCATTGAATTTTTTTACAAAAACAAATCTTTGTCTTTGTTACAACCCATAATGCTTGACAATATTGCCTCAAATAAAGATTATCGCTTTTCATAGTCCCCAAATATTCGGTCATCATATCTTCCACAAAATCCAACGCACTTATGACACTTAAATTAAAATTACTGTCTAAATGTGAAAACCCGATTTCATATTTCTTTTCATAAAAGTATTTCATTTTAAGTTTCATTCCTTTCCCTTCGTTCAAGGCACACATGGCCATGAAAACTTGTAATAAATTTATTTTTTTTCAGGTTATTCCCCCTATTGATTTATTTTATCATATATCCCTTGTTTTATCTATAAAAAAGATATAGACCCCTCTATATCTTTCTCTCATTGTTTCATTAATTTCAATACTTTATACAATAATTGATACAATTCCTTAGCCTGAGAAGAATCCAACGGAATACATTGGGCAATTTGATTGGGAACCTTTTTTGCCTCTTTTCTTAACTCCAACCCTTTTTCGGTAATACAAACAATCAAATTCCGTTCATCTTCTTTAGAACGATTCCTTTCGATATATCTCTTGTTTTCCAATTTTTTTAAAACCGGTGTCAATGTTCCGGAATCCAAATATATCTTTTCTCCCAAATCTTTTACATTCCCATAAAACCATCATTGTAATATACTGTGTATATGTCAAATCCAACGCATCTAAAAATGGTTTATATCGGCGAATGATTTCCTTTGAACAAGCATATAAAGGAAAACAAATTTGATTTTCCAACTTTAATTCATTATACTCTTCCATTTTTTATATATTTGTTTTTGAATATTTCATATAAAAATACGAAATAACATCTTTTCTCTTAATAATCCCTATATACATTCCCCTATCATCAACGATCGGTATAAAATTTTGATTCAAAGATAACTCGATAATTTCTTTTACCGAACAATTAATATCCAAAGCCTTATATGCCCGATAAATTTCAATATCGACAATTTTGGTATTCTCGGCATATTTCAAATTAAAATTACAATTATTTTTAATATAACGTAATATATCTCCTTCGGAAATCGTCGAAAGATATCGTCCTTCTTCATCAATCAATGGAACAACCGTAAATTTATGATAATCGAATTTTTCCAATACCTGCCGTATAGATGAATCAGAATTTAAATAAAAAGTTTTATCTTTTGGTGTTAATAATGTCAAAATATTCATGTTTTTTCCTCTCTTTTAATATTTAAAAAAATAAAAGCCAACTCGACAGTTGGCTTTTATGTTATCGACGTTCCTTAATACGAGAAGCCTTTGCGGATAGGTTACGAATATAGAACAATTTCGCTCTACGAACCTTTCCTTTTCTAGTTACTTCAATATGGTCGATATTCGGTGAATGAATAGGGAATGTACGTTCAACACCGATTCCGTAAGAAATCTTTCTTACTGTAAAGGTTTCAGACACACCGGATCCTTGACGTTTGATAACCAAACCTTCAAAAATCTGAATACGATGCGTATTACCTTCCACGATCTTTACATGCACTTTCACAGTATCGCCGGGACGAAAATCAGGACGATCTTTTAAATATTGTGCTGTAATTTCTTTAATCAGTTCTTGACCTTTTGCCATGACTTAATCTCCTAATAACAAAACTCTTAGCCATAATCCCATGTTGCCAGCGGAGTAATGTGCTTTACTGTTAATATAACAGCCTAATTATTTTAACATATCCGATTTTCTTTTGCAAGCCTATTTCCTAATTTGCCGAAAATTTTTCTTTCTTATATTTATATTGTTTTTCTTTTGTTTGAATTTCCACGTTCTCCAAACATATTTCTTCGCATAAATGTAAATCCATCGCATTATCCACAATAAATTGTGAATTTTTTACGGTAATATTATGTATTGGAAGTTGTTCCAACCCCTCTATCTTCATTGCGATTTTAGCACCATTACATATAATATGATCCATCGTTATATTCTTAAATTCCGGTATATCTTCCCTATCCGGTTGTTGTTTCCCTTCCTTCGGATCTTCGATATTTACCAATACATATCCCATAGTAAAAATCATCGCTTCTCCTATGATGTCCGCCATTTGAATGTTTTGGATTTGAATATCTTCCACTACACCACCACGTCCCATAGTCGATTTAAAACGAATGCCGATATCCGTTCCGCTGAATGTGCAATCTTCTACAAGAATATGCCGAACACCTCTACTCATTTCACTGCCGACCACAAATCCACCATGTGCATTGAATACTTTACACCCATGAATCCATACATTTTCGGTCGGGAATTTGATTTTTCTCGCTTCTCTGTTTTTCCCGCTTTTGATACATATTCCATCATCACCAACCTCAAAAATTGTATTGGCAATTTCACAATTTCGACAAGATTCCAAATCAATTCCATCTCCGTTTTGAGCGGAAAATTTATTTTTAATAATCGCTTGATTCATTGTAAAATTTGTACAAAACAAAGGGTGAACATTCCAAGCAGGAGAATTTTGAAGAGTTACTCCTTCTATTAAAACCTTATCACATTGAACAATAGAAACAAAAACCGGTCGATATACGTCCCAATTTTCTCCCGCAATTTCTAACGCATTCGGATCATTATAATCCGGTTCTCCTTTTATAACTCCTTCGTAATATGTTTTGGTAGGACACCAAATCCCACACTCTTTCCCCTGAATGACATAAGGACTTTTTTGTAAACATCTTTCCCATTCTTTTATGGTTAATTTAAACTGTTTTACTCCTCGCCATAAATCCCCAGATCCGTCCATTATTCCTTTTCCGGTAATGGCGATATTTTCACAATTTTTGGCGGTAATCGGAGAAATCGCTCGAATCCGTTTAATTCCTTCATATTCTGTCCAAATCAAAGGATATTCTTCTTTTGTTTTGCTGAATTTAACAAACGCATTTTCCATTAAAAAAAGATTAACATTACTCTTGAGTTCAATCGGACCCGTATAAAAATACCCATTGGGAATAACTACCTTCCCACCACCGTTTTTACTACAAGTGTCAATAGCGGTTTGTATCGCCTTTCGATTGTTGAAAATTCCGTCGCTTTTCGCACCGAAATCCAAAATATTATATTCCCTATCCGAAAAAGTAGGTCTTTCTACAATAAAATCCATAATTTTATCCTCCTAATTCGATTATAACATACTTTATCCAAAAACATATATATTTCCATATTTCTTAAAGAAAAAAATAATATATAGAAATTTAAAATTAAAATAGACGCTAAAAAAATCGATGGTTTTTATCCATCGATTAATCTATTTTGTTGTTGAACCGAATCCACCATTTCGAATAGCAGTAGTATCATCTTCTATTGTAATTCCGTACGGCAAGAATATTCCTTGCATAAATCCTTCGCCTTGTCGAAGAACTACGGTCTTATTTTCGTTGGAATCATTCGTTATTTTCGCAAAAATATGTCCTTCGTTATCGGAATAATAATAATCGCTATCGATAATTCCGACCGTATTATTTAATTGCAAGCGATATTTGAATCCCAATCCACTTCTCGGAAACAACATCAATACATAATCTTCTCGCATAGAAACACGAATTCCTGTAGGAATTTTAATCGTTTCATTCGGAGCAAGAACAATATCAAACGGAGCATAAAAATCATATCCGGCAGACCCTTTGGTGGCTCGACGAGGAAGTTTTAATTGATCATATATTTGTTTTACATCTACTGTATTTTCAAAACAACTTGCGAATTGTTCAAAACGAACAAATTCAAATTTGGCTATCTTTCTATTATCCACTGATCGAACCGTCCTGATAACAAATTATTCTTCCTTCTTTTTTCGTCGCTTTTACATCAATAACACGCTGATTGGAACTTCCCACCCAATGCAATTTCGGATCATACTTATCAATTTCGAATCTTCCGTCACAAACAACATCTAACATTGAAATAAACGGTAGAGAAGAAATCTGTTCATAGGTATATCCAGTATATAACCACTTGGTCTTATTGGGAAACTTCGCATTGATTTCGGCAATCAATTCTCCTATTTCATTTACATGAATTGGGTGTAACGGATCTCCTCCACTGAAAGTAATTCCGTCCACATAATCTTTTTTCAATTCTTGAAACAATTCCTGCTTTGCCGAATCATCAAACTCCAATCCCCCATTGGGATCATGTGTTATCGGATTATGACAACCCGGACAATGATGTCCACAGCCTGCCACCCATAATACAACCCGTAATCCGCTACCATTTAACATATCATCTTTTGTTATATTATGGTATCGCATTACATACTCTTCCTTTCCGCTATCTCCGCCATTTTCGCATCATTCAATCTCGTATTTCCATTCACTCTAGAATAAGAAAGGTATCCATTCATTCTTTCAATCTTAGTCAAATTCTTGCTGCCACACTTCGGACAAACGTCCATAGAAAGTTCTTGATGCCCACAATCTTCACAATATGCCAAAGATAAATTCACACCTTCATAAAATCCTTTATCCATTGCTCTACGAATCAAAGTACGAATCGCATCAATATTATAATCGATTGGATATTTAACATATTGTATCTTACCACCATTGGAATAATCCCAAAATCTTTGTTCCAAATCCTGTTTCTGAATCGGTGAAATATCTTCCGTAACATGACAATGGAAAGAATTGGAAACATACGGACGATCAGAAACATTTTCAATGATACCATATTTCTTTCTAAATTGTGTAATTTGAAGTCCACATAAACTCTCCGCAGGGGTTCCATACATCGCATAAAGATGTCCGTCTTCTTTCTTGAATTGCGTAATCTTTTCATTGATATATTTGATAACATCTAACGCAAACTGCCCGTCTTGAGCGATAGATTTTCCATTATACAATTCTTGTAATTCATTCAATGCTGTAAAACCGAAAGAAGCCGTAGCACTTTTTAATAAAGGCTTTATCTTATCATGCAATCCCAAATGTCCACCATAGAATCCACCTTGACAATAGGCAAGCGGATTGGTAGAGGCTCTCATTTCACCTAAATATTCATACGTCCTACAATGTAATTTCCGAATCAATTCCAAATAATAATCCAATACTTCATAGAAATCTTTGGATTCTTTTCTTGCTTTAGCCAATATCATCGGTAAATGTAAAGATATGGCACCGATATTGAATCTTCCAACAAATACAGGCTTATCGTCATCATCGGCCGGATTCATACCCCCTCGTTCATACCACGGAGATAAAAAGGCTCTACAACCCATCGGCGAAATAATCGCACCGTATTTTTTATACATAGAGGCTACATATCCTTCTCCGGTCAAACTTAACCAATCTGGATACATCGTCTTAGAAGAACATAATAGCCCTTCCTCAAACAAATCCTCATTGATACAACCCGGACCATGTAAATCTTTATCATATAAAAAGACAATTTTAGGGAACAATACCGGACGTTTTCTTCCCGGCTTTCCTTGCCCACCTCTTCTAACCTTTAAACACTCAATCGTACACATCTTGGCAAACCGAGAAGTTCCCGTTCCCAACGTAACGGTAATAAACGGATAATCTCCTCTACTGGAGCCAACCGTATTAAACTTATATTCCAATCCTTGCCAACCTTGTTTAAATTCGATTCGAACATCTTCTATCGCTTGTTCATTGGCTTTAACCCGAGTAAGTCCTAACCCCACATATTTATGGTATTGTCTTTGGAAAGACTTTTCCGCATATTCTTCCAAAATCAAATCAATACAAGGAACAGTAAAACCACCATACTGTTGAGCGGCAGTAGATAATACAATATCCCCGATAACATCAAATGCGACATCTAAACTCTTCGGTTCATTATACCAAACATTTCCCATTTCAAAGCCACCCTTTAAAACGGTAGCCACATCAAACAAACAACAATTCATCGTATCTCTTCTCGCAGACATATCATGAATGTAAATATATCCGTCGTTGATTGCCTGAAGTTCTTCAACATTTAAAAAGAACTTTTTAAATAATTCTTTATTTAATTGATTGTAGATTAAACTTCTTTTCGTAGAAACCAAAGCACTGTCCGTATTGGAATTCTCTTTATCACCAATATACATAATAGATTGACTTTTCATATAAACTTCATCTAACATATGAACGAAGTCTTGTTTGTAATTTCTGTAATCTCGATAACTCTTGGCAACCGTAGGAAAATGGGTTTCCAAAGAACCTTCTACAAAATTATGCATTTGGGCGATTGTAACTTGTGTTAAATTTTTTTCTTCAATACTTTTTAATACCGTATTTACAATATTATCCAAATCTTGATTTGTGAATGTAATCATTACACGAGCGGCAGATTTAGAAACAGCCTTTTTTATTTTATCAGATTTAAAGGGTTCTAAGGTGCCGTCCTTTTTTATTATCACAATATTATCCATAAGAACACCCCTTTAATTAATTTGAATTTTAACATTAAATTATATATAGTGCAATGATTATATTTTTTATTTATTCTTTTTAATTTTTTACAACTTTTCCATAACAAAAATTTATAGAAATTTGTCAAAAAATTCATTGACTTTTAAAAATGTATAATATTATTAAACATTTTACAAATTTTGTCCGAGATTTTGATTTATTTTTGTTTTTATCGACAATTTCCTATAAATTTAATTTATAAAGCAAAAACCGTAAAATTAAAAAGGGCATAACTAAGCCCCTTTATTAAAAAACAGAAATCCGGCAATCTCTTGCCGGACCTTTTTATCCCTTTTTTTACTTCAATTTTGCCTCTAAGGCTGCCTTCATATCTTCATATCCCGGCTTACCTAATAAAGCAAACATATTCTTCTTATAATTTTCAACACCCGGTTGATTAAACGGATTTACTCCCAACGTGTATGCGGATACTCCACAAGCAAGTTCAAAGAAATATGCCATATATCCGTATGTATAAGCCGAAACATTCGGTACAGTAACTTTGATATTCGGAACGCCACCATCTACATGGGCCAACATCGTTCCCGTCATCGCCATTTTATTTACATAATCCATCGTTTTACCGGCTAAGAAATTCAATCCGTCTAAATTATCTTTATCGGATTTAATTTCAATGTTTTCTTCCGGATTCTCCACATTGATCACCGTTTCAAATAAGGTTCTCTCTCCTTGTTGAATCATTTGACCTAAAGAGTGTAAATCTGTAGAGAATGATGCGGAAGTTATCCAAATGCCTTTTCCGTCTTTTCCTTCGGATTCGCCATATAATTGTTTCCACCATTCACTGAAATAATTCAATTTTGGTTCGTAATTCACAAGCATTTCTATCTTCTTACCACTACGATATAAAACATTTCGTATCAAAGCGTATTGCAATGCATCGTTCTTATCGACATCTTCTTCTTTATAATCTTCATATGCTTGTTTAGCCCCTGCCATCATTTCAACAATATCCGCTCCACTTGCCGCAATCGGAAGCAATCCTACAGCAGTCAATACGGAAAATCTTCCTCCGACATCGTCCGGTACCACAAATGTTTCATATCCTTCTTCCGTAGCCAATCCTTTTAAAGCACCTTTTGCCTTATCGGTCGTTGCGTAAATACGATTCTTCGCTTCGGCTTTGCCATATCTTTGTTCCATATACTCTTTAAAAATTCGGAAAGCAATCGCCGGCTCCGTCGTTGTTCCAGACTTAGATATAACATTGATGGAAAAATCTTTATCTTCCAAATATTTTAATAATTGAGAAGTGTATGTAGAAGAAATTTGATTTCCCACAAATATAACTTCTACTCCCGTAGGATTAAAATACCTTTTCAACATTTCGATTGCGGATTTGGCACCCAAATAAGATCCGCCAATACCGATTGCCAATAAAACTTGAGATTGTTTCTTAATCTTCTCC
This sequence comes from uncultured Anaeroplasma sp., assembly GCA_947592005.1. Lineage (GTDB taxonomy): Bacteria > Bacillota_I > Bacilli_A > Acholeplasmatales > Anaeroplasmataceae > Anaeroplasma. Next base: position 375 of record CANQDJ010000005.1, on the reverse strand, counting down.
GCCGCTTTTAATATTCTGGAAAATTCCTCTTTGTCATAACATACCGGTAAATCCAACCAACCCAAAAAGTCATTTCCCGCTCCTTTTTTACTGCGTAGAAGTTTATGAGCGGCAACCACTTCTTTTTTTACTTCTTCAAATAACTTCTTATTATAAAATGAAGCCGTTTGAGAAATATCCAAACTTAATTTTTTTTGCATATAAAACCCTCCTAAAATAGTCTTTCTTTATTTCTTATTATATCACTTATTTTTCTAAATTAAAATAAAAATCTATGCTTACACATAGATTTATACAAACAAAGTTAATTATAAAAGTAAATTCCGCTGACAAAGGTTGTAACTTTTAAAAAGAGTCTTGAAAGAGAAAAATCCG